>JAJQFK010000200.1 GCA_021201175.1 Candidatus Gastranaerophilales bacterium
AACTTAACCTGTATAGATCCGGTTGCCGCTAAAACGATTAATAAAAATTTACTTGAGGAATTAAAAAACAGCGGACAAAATTCAATGAAAGCAGAGGAATATGCAAAAAGAACGCTTGGTGTTCTGGATGAAAAATCTAAAGAAATTATTGAAAAACTTCCATTTAAATCTGATGTGATTACTCTTTCTGAATTTAAAAAACACATAGGAGAAAATCTGTTTGAAAAAGCCGAAAATATGTCTAAATTGCAGCCGAAACTCGCCGGTGAAGGAGCTGTTTTAACTAAACAGCAAGCAATTGATGTCCTGAAAAACGGTTCAATTAATTCCGATAAATTCATGAATACCATATTTAACGAAAAATTTAAAGAAAATTTAACTAATCCTAATAAATATATTCCTATGAAGCAGATAACAAATTTTAGAGAAAATATAGATAAATATACTCAAGGAGTAATTAACGCGGCAGAAAAATCGAATCACGGTTTTGTAGATGAAAAGCTGTTAAATCATATAAATAAAAAGAGTTTTATGATGACGGCAGGTTTCAGATTGTTAGCTATAGCATTTTCAGCTTTTGCACTGGGGTTTGTTATACCAAAGCTTCAATATGCAATGACGGCAAAAAGAACCGGAAATAATGCAGCCCCCGGTTTAAGAGAATATAATAATTAGTGCGTTAAAATTATAACATTATTATAACTGTTACCTCTCTTTAACATTTTGCATGTTTAAAATATAATTACCTTAAAACAGAAAGGTAAGAAGTATGATTATTCCAAGCATAGATTTAATGAATGGGAAAGCGGTTCAACTAAAACAAGGGAAAGAAAAAGTTCTTGAAAAAGAAAATGTTATGGAACTTGCAGAATATTATTCCAGATTCGGAGAAATTAGCGTTATAGATCTTGATGCGGCAATGAACAAGGGAAATAACGAAGATTTAATAAAAGAAATCTGTAAAATAGCCCATTGCAGAGTCGGCGGCGGAATAAGAGATGTTGAAAAAGCTAAGAGTATTTTAGCAAACGGGGCAAAACAAATTATTATTGGTACTGCTGCCGATGAGCAGTTATTATCTAAATTACCTAAAGATAAAGTTCTTGTCGCTATAGATTCAAAAAAAGGCAAAATAACCATAGAAGGCTGGACTTCGCAAATTAATGCTTCACCGGAGGATTATGTTAAGAGATTTGATAATTTTTGTTCAGGCTATCTTTATACAATTGTAGATAAAGAAGGGCTTATGAAGGGCACTGATATAGAAGCAATAAAGAAAATCCGCTCTATAACAAATAAAACACTTATAGCAGCCGGAGGAATTTCTACAATAGATGAAATAAAAACTCTTGTAAAAATGAATGTATCAACACAGCTTGGAATGTGCATTTATACCGGAGCTGTTAATCTGGAGGACGCATTTATTTCTGTTATGGATTTTGAAAAACAGAATGGTTTAATTCCTACTATTGTTCAGGATATTGAAACAAAACAAGTTTTAATGCTTGCATATTCTAATAAAGAGTCCCTGAGAAAATCATTAGCAGAAGGGATTGGAACCTATTGGAGCCGGTCAAGAAATGAAATTTGGGTAAAGGGTTTAACCTCCGGCAATACCCAAAAACTTATAAGCGCTAATTTTGATTGCGATCAAGATTCTTTGCTGTTTAAAGTTAAACAAAAAGGTTCAGCATGTCATACAGGAAGGTATTCTTGTTTTGAAGATAAGGAATTTTGTATTAATGAATTGTATAATCTATTGTTGGACAGAAAAGAAAAACTTCCGGAAAATTCATATACCACAAAATTATTTAAGGACGAATTTAAACTTCAAAGGAAAATTATGGAAGAAGCTTTTGAATCCGTAAATTTTGAAAAAGGCGACGGTCTTGAATGGGAGGCTAGTGATTTGGCTTACCATATGCTGGTATTTATGGCTTATCACAATGTTACTCCGCAGGATATAATTAATAATTTAGCTTCAAGAACCAAGTAAGGAACTATCATGAAAATATACAATATTGATAAAATCGGCGATGATTTTTTCTCCAAAATAGAATTTGAAAATATTTCTTCGGTTACGGAAATTATATCCGAAGTAAGAAAAAATGGAGATGAGGCTGTAAGAAAATATACAAAAATGTTTGGCGACGGTGAATTTTCAAATTTTAAATTGACCGGCGAAGAAATAGAATCAGCAATAAATTCAGTTGATAGGGAAACTATAAATACACTTCAATTTGCAATAAACAATGTAAAAGATTTTGCACGTTCACAACTAAGCAGTATTAAAGAATTAGAGGTTAATATAAACGGCAATGTACTCGGGCATAAAGTTATTCCGATAGAATCTGTAGGCTGCTATATACCGGGAGGGAATTATCCTTTGCCGTCGAGTGCAATAATGACCATAGTTCCGGCAAAAATAGCAGGAGTAAAGCGGATTGCGGCGATGTCGCCGCGGATAAAACCCGTTACAATTGCGGCAGCACATCTTGCCGGTGCTGATGAGATATACAGAATCGGAGGAGTACAGGCAATTGCGGCATTAGCATACGGAACAGAATCAATAAAAAAAGTGAATAAAATAACAGGACCGGGGAATAAATTCGTTACTTCGGCAAAAAAACAAGTATTTGGAGAATGCGGTATTGATTTTCTTGCGGGCCCATCCGAAGTTTTAATTATTGCTGATGACTATGCAAATCCGGAATTTACAGCAGCTGACATACTTGCTCAATGCGAGCATGATAGAGATGCCCGCGCATTTTTAGTTTCAAACTCTCCTGATTTTATTAAAAAAGTTGATAATAAAGTGCAAGAGTTCTTAAAAATCCTGCCGACAAAAGATATTGCAGAAACAGCATATAGTAAATCATTCGCTGTAATTGTAAATTCTTTGGACGAAGCAATAGAACTTGCAAATAAAAAAGCTCCGGAACATCTTGAGTTATGTTTTAAAAATGCTGAAAATTACATAAATAAATTTGTGAATTACGGCTCCTTATTTATAGGTTCATATAGCGCTGAAGTTTTTGGAGATTATGTTTCAGGTACAAATCATACTTTGCCTACTAATCAAGTTGCAAAATATTCCGGAGGATTGAGTGTATTTGATTATATAAAAATACAAACTTATCAAATTATAAAAGAAACATCAATCGCAGAAACAGCAAAAAATGCTTCATTACTGGCTCAAAAAGAAGGTTTGTTTGCTCATAAACTGGCTGCTGATTTAAGGCTTGGTATTTTTAAGAAAAATTAAAAACCTTGAAATACTGATTGCATTTTATTTTTGAAATGTTATCATCAAATAAAGACTTACCCACCAAGAGTCACTAAAATTTAAAAGGAAACACAAATGACAATAAATTTAAAAAACAAAGCGGAAATCGTAGAAAAATTTGGAAAAAATGCTAAAGATACAGGTAGCGTAGATACACAGATTGCGCTATTAACTGAAAAAATTCTTGAACTTACAGAACATTTAAAAGCTAATCCTAAAGATTTTCAGGGCAGACGCGGTCTTTTAATGATGGTAGGAAGAAGAAAAAGACTTTTATCATATCTTAAAGACAAAAATCTTGAAGGCTACAGAAAATTAATAAAAGAATTAAATATCAGAGAAACAAAGTAATTCTTGAAGCTTTTCCAAAGGAAACATAAAAACTTTTAATGAAACTTGAAAATTAATTAAAATAAATTGAAAGGAGTAATTAAAATGACAAATGAATTTAGCAAAAAATCAGGCGAATATTAAAGAGAAATAATCTAAATTGGGTTAATGAATATTTTATTCGCCTTTTATAATGCCTATTCCGTTTTGACCTTGTTTTAATGGACTATAGTAAAACTCCGGTTCATTTTCTGAAACTTTATTCAATATTTGCATAGATTTAATATAAAATGGGTTGTTGTTTACTGTTTCATTTTTAATATTAATGCCTGCGTATTCTATTTTAAATTAAGGACTTTTGAATTTTACTTCCGGATACTCCAAGAATACACACAAAAACTGTGTATGAAACACCTAATGGGTCTTTGATAAATGAATTTTTAAGTTTAGACCAAAGTAACTTTAGCTTTAGTTTGTTATTTTTTGGATCATTGCGTAATTG
>JAJQFK010000131.1:0-2974 GCA_021201175.1 Candidatus Gastranaerophilales bacterium
TAAACAAAGAGAGGTTATATGAAAAAACAAAAAGCTTTTACACTTTCGGAAGTATTAATAACACTTGTTATTATCGGAGTAATAGCTGCAATAACAGTACCTCAATTAATGGCAAATTACAGAAAGCAGGAAGTATTATCAAGATTAAAAAAAGTATACTCTTCCCTGTATCAGGCTGTAAAACTGGCTGAAATAGATAAGGGTATTCCTTTTGGTTCTTGGGACAATGTAAAAAAAGTAGAAAGTACGGATGATTGGTGGAACAATAATCTGGGTAAATACATGCCTGTTCAAGAAACTACAGAAGTTTATTCATATACCGGAAGTTTAAATTCTACAATAACTCCGCACAAAATGTATGTTTTTAACGATGGAACAACAATGGTGAGATTGTATTCTCATGGTATGGTTGGGAGGTTAGTACTTTATGTTGATGTAAATGGAAATAAAGCACCTAATGTTGGAGGTAAAGATATATTTGGTTTTTCCGTTGTAAAATGTGAGGGTGGATTTAAAATTACAGGAGATACAGCTAATACTACTACGTCCTGTAATGATTCATATGCACGTGAGGATTTAATCCGTCATTGTAATGCTGAATATGATCATCATCCGGGGTATTGTACAGTGCTATTAATGCGCGATAATTGGCAATTTAAAGATGATTATCCTGCATTATAAAATTAATTAGGATAAAAAAATTAATATACTTTACCAATTTACATAAGACAGTTATTATCATAATAATAGATATAATTTAAAAGGAGATAGTGCATGTCTAATGTAACAGAAATAACCGATGAATTATTTGAAAATGAAGTAGTAAAAGAAGAAAAACTTACTCTTGTTGATTTTTGGGCAACATGGTGCGGACCGTGCAGAAAACTTTCGCCTATGCTTGATGAAATAGCGGGGGAATATGAAGGAAAAGTTAAGTTTGTAAAAATTAAAGCTGATGAAAACTTAAAGACCGCTCAAAATTATTCTATCAGCGGTGTTCCGTGTTTATTGCTTTTTAAAAACGGAGAACCTGTTGAACGTATTGTTAATATGGTTCCGAAATCTGTTATTATTAATAATATAAACAAACATTTATAAGCTGGACATGCAACCGTCTTTGCGAGCGTTAGCGAAGCAAACCAGTCCTAAAGTCCTAAAGATGACAGAGATTGCCGCGAAAATCAAAGATTTTCTCGCAATGACACAATTGTTTGAGCGCAAAGCAAATCAAAGAAGCGAATCCAAGAAGGTCATCGAAAAATGCGCTCGACACTAGATTAAACATTATATAGATGGAGAAAATAAAAATTATGTCATTCAGAGAAGCAAATACTGATTTTTTTAGTTATCAGGGAACTATAGGAAGAAAAGATTATATTGTAAATTTACTTATTTTGTCAGCAATTTATGTTGGGCTATCTCTTTTGCGTTTTGAAAATTTCAGACAATATATAACTATTGAGTTTATAAATTCAGTTTTAACATGGTTAATATGGTTTGCTAAATTTATGGTAATAATGTCCGGTTTATCTATGGTTTACAGAAGATTAAACGATATTACGCACAATAGACCTTCATCTTATGCTGCATTTACCGGTAAATTATTCGTAATTTTATTTGTACTTCCGGCATTTTATTTATATTGTTTAAGATATTTTATAGATATAATGCCATTTATACAAAATATTTTGGATTTGGTTGTTACATATATATTAATTCCTCTTGGAGCAATATTAATGTTATTATTATGCTTTATAAAAGGGAAATAAATTTGCTAAAATTAAGACAATAGTTTATAATTAACTATGTTATGAAAAAAGTTGCACGGGGAGGGAAATTTAAGAAATGAGCGACGATAGGCTTTTTGCTTCAAATAATGCAATAGGCAGAAAATATTATTATATAAATTTATTTATATTAATTATATTATTTGTAGTAACCGGTGTGCTCTATAATTATTATATCTTTCCTGAGGTTCAGACTGAATTTTATCAGCATGTAGCTGATTTTATATACTATGTCATTTTGATTATATATTTTATAACTTTTTTATCACTGGTAGACAGGCGCTTGTATGATGTATTTGGTGAGCGAGATGAAAGGGGATATAAAATAACATCTCAAATTATACAATTTATTGTATTTTTTCAAATTGTAATATATTTATGTTCTTTAAACTCGCAATTAAGTGTTAAAATGCCAATAGACGGATTAATGGTAATAGCGTATTTTTTTGATGCAATCTTTATGATAATAGTTATAGCTGCCGGATTTTTCCCGGGAAAAATTTCCAGTGTAGTAGTAAAACACCCCGGGAAAACATATAGATATTAAAAAGATGGATGAAATAAAAAAAATATTGTTATGTGGTTTAGGCGGGTTAGGAAGTATTTGTGCTGCTGCTATATCGGATACTAAAGCGGGAGAATTGAAAGTTCTTGTTGACAGTACACGTTTTGAAAGGTATAAAACAGAAAAAACATATTTTAATAATAAAGAATACGGTTTTGATTTTGTTTTGCCGGAAAAAACCGGTTTTAAAGCAGATTTAATAATTATAGCAACAAAGACTGACGGACTTGATTTTGCAATAAACAATATTAAAAATTTTGTACATAAAGATACAATAATTATTTCGCTTTTAAATGGTATTCACAGTGACGAAAAAATTTCAGAAATATACAAGGATAATAATGTATTTATAACTTTTTATATAGGTCATTCTTGTATAAGAGAAGGCAGAAATATATATCAAGACGGCACGTATGAATTTGTAATCGGAACGGCGGAGGAAAATAAAAAAGAATTTCTAAATATTCTGGTATCATTTTTTGATAAAGCAAATATTCATTATAGATTATCAGAAAACATAAAAGCGGAATACTGGCGAAAATTTATGATAAATGTCGGAATAAATCAGTTATCGGCAGTAACGGGATTAACATTAAAAGATATAAAAAAAGATGTATTATTA
>JAJQFK010000131.1:2984-4107 GCA_021201175.1 Candidatus Gastranaerophilales bacterium
AAAGAAAACTTAAAAAATCTTATGCTTGAAGTTACAATAGCCGCTGAAAAAGAAGGGATTAAAGATTCAAAAGAAATTTTTGAGTCAGCGTTTAATTTTCTTATAAATGAAATAGATGACGCAAAGCCTTCAATGTTGCAAGATATCGAATCCGGAAGAAAAACAGAAGCAGATATTTTTGCGGGAGAAATAATAAGAATCGGGCAAAAATACGGTATAAAAATGCCTTATAATGAAACAGTTTACAAAAAAATAAAGGAATTGGAATGTACGGCAAAAATTCGCTTGTCGTGAAATTGACGTTGAATCAGCAAGCTTGCAATTTGTATCAAGAAATTTTTTCGGACGATTTAGAATCAGGGAAATACCCGATATAAGGCAGATTTCTGTAAAATCCTTTATAATCAAGCCCGTAGCCGACAACAAATTTATCATCAATTTCAAATCCGTAAAAATCCGGTTCAATATCAACCTGACGTGCACATTTTTTATTTAATAACGACACAAAAATTAACTGTTTCGGGCTGTGTTTTATTTTGAACAAATCGGTTAAAAATCTGGCGGTCAATCCGGTGTCAATAATATCCTCAACAATCAATACATTTTTATTATGCAGATTGGGCAGAGTTAAATCAATTGCCTGCAAATTATTTGTAGACTTTGTTTCATGCCCGTAGCTGGAAATTCTTATAAATTCCATTTGAATATTATGCGAAAAATGTTTAACTAAATCTACACAAAACATAACAGAGCCCTTTAAAACGCAAATTACGTATATTTCTTCATTTTCAGGGAAAACTTTTTCAATATTTTCTGCAAGATTTTTCACTTTTTTACTGATATCGTTTTCGCTTATCAAAACTTTTAATTCTGAAATTTGTTTATCCGGCATTGCTGTCATTATTGATATTCTCCACTATTAACTTATGGGTAGGATTATTTCTTGTTCTTAATTTTTCATTTAAACCGACTCCGCAAGCCCATAAAACTTCACTATCTTTACAAAACAGTATAACTTTATCCCTGTCATGTTCAGGAATATTTTTATTAATAAAATATTTTTTTAACTTCATTTTGCCCTGCATTCCAAACGGCTGTATAATATCGCCGTTTATTTGTTTTT
>JAJQFK010000285.1:0-3774 GCA_021201175.1 Candidatus Gastranaerophilales bacterium
GTACAATATCCTGCAATTCTACACGGTTGACTTTTACACCCCATTTATCGGTTGCTTTATCTAGAATTTCTCTTAATTTGTCATTAATAATATCACGGGATACCAGAGTTTCATCTAATGCAAGCTGACCTACTAAATTTCTCAAATTTGTTTGTGTCAATTTTTCTATAGCTTCAGGCAAGTTTTCTATAGAATATAAAGCCCTTTTTGCGTCTATAATTTGATAATACAATAAAGCATTTATGCTTATAGTAACATTATCTTTTGTAATAACGTTCTGGCGCGGAAAATCATAAACACTTTCTCTTAAATCAATTCGCGGAGAATAAACAAGTGTTGAATATATACGTCCATCTACTCCTTTTGATTTTTCCAATTTTAACATTGGTCTTGGAGCATCAAGTATTGGACATATCCATTTTAAACCGGGAGTAAGAGTTTTTTTATACTCACCTAAGTATTCAATAATTACAGCTTCTTGCTGTTTTACAATAATAGCTGATTTTGATACAAACACAACAATTAAAATTACAAGTATTATCCAAAAAATCCAAGCCATTTTTCCTCCTTTTTTAAATTATTTTTTCTACATATAATATAGTACTGTCATTTTTAACAATTTTTACTTCACATCCGACCGGAATTTCTTCGCCGCCGGCATTTAACCGTGCTTCCCATCTTTCTTCATATATAGTAACAGCACCGGAACTCTGTGTTACCGGTTCAATAACCTTTACTACTTTTCCCGTATATTGAGAATTAAAATCTGCATTTGAATCCTTTTTTAAAAATTTTTCCAAAAACGGCTTTAAGAATAAAATTGACAGCAACGATAATACCAGAAATACTGTAAGTAATTGAAGAAAACTACCCCAGTATAAAGAAATTAGCGCTGTTATAATCCCCGCTACCGCAAAGTTAAGACAAAACAATGTCGGTGCCGCTATCTCTATAATAGTTGCAATTATAGCAACTATTGCGAAAATCATCCAAAGTTCCATACTTTCCCTTTCTAATTGTATTGTTTGAGTATAACATTTTTTTTAACATTTGAAAAGGAAGGAAATAAAATTAATCTGTTGTCGAGCGCGAAATTTTCTTCGGACAGATTATACTCAAATTTCTAATTGCAAAATCCGTTTAATTGCTTCTTCCGGAGATATTACATCTGTTTCTCCCGTGGTTCTGTTTTTAAATTCCACAAGATTGTCGGTTATTGTTTTTCCGACGGTAATCCGGAAAGGGATTCCGATTAAATCAGCATCTTTTAATTTAACTCCGGCTCTTTCTGCTCTGTCATCAATAAGAACTTCAACATTATGTTCAAGCAGAGTATTATAAATTTCTTGTGCCGTTTTTAATTGAAGTTCATCTCTGTCACTCACGGGAACAATAATAACAGTAAACGGCGCAATGGATAAAGGCCATTTAATACCAAATTCATCATGATGTCTTTCAACGGCAGCGGCTGCCGTTCTTGTAACACCAATACCGTAGCAGCCCATTACAAAAGGTTTTTCTTGTCCGTCTTTATCTGTAAATACTGCGTTCATTGGTTTAGAATATTTAGTGCCAAGCTTAAATATATTGCCCACCTCAATTCCCTTAGTAACTTTTAACGGAGCACCGCAATCAGGACATTTATCATTTTCTTCAACAAGTCTTATGTCGGCAAATTTTTCGGGCAAACTAACATCAACACCCCAGTTTGCGCCTGCAAGATGTTTATCGTTGATATTACAACCGATAACGAAATTTTTTAAATCTTTTATTGTTTCATCTGCAATAATTTCAATATCTTTTAATCCTTTAGGACCAATAAAACCGGCGACCGCATTTAATCCACTTTTATGCATTATTTCTTCTATTTCATCATTTCGGGCAATCCTTATTTCGTTACCGGAAAAAGCATTCATAAGTTTTGTTTCTTCAACGGTTTTATCCCCTCTTATAAGCGCCAGAACGTAATTACCGTCAATAACATAAATTAACGATTTACAAATGACAGTTTGCGGAATTTTCAAGAATTCAGATAATTCTTCTATTGAATGAACGCAAGGCGTATCAACAATTTGAGAATGAGTAAATCCCCCGTCTGTTTGAGCAGGATTCAATACAGAAACCGCGTGGTTAGAATTTGCGCTATAATCGCATTTTGAACAATAGAATACATCATTTTCGCCGGCATTATTTTCAGATTTTTCATTAACAAGCACCATAAATTCATGGGAAACACTTCCTCCTATAGCGCCGGAGTCGGATTGAACCATTTTTGTTTCAAGTCCGCAGCGTTCAAAAATTTTTTTATAAGCCTGAGCCATTATTTCATAAGATTTATCTAAACCTTTTTCATCGGCATCGAAACTATAAGCATCTTTCATTATAAATTCACGCCCGCGAAGAAGCCCGAATCTGGGTCTTATTTCATCTCTGAATTTGGATTGTATCTGGTATAAGTTAACAGGAAGCTGTTTATAAGAGCGAATACCTTCTCTTGCTACAGAGGTTATAATTTCTTCATGAGTCGGACCAAGACACATTTCTCTGCCGTGTCTGTCTTTCAATCTCATTAATTCTTTGCCGTAGACCTCCCATCTTCCGGATTCTAACCAGAGTTCAGCGGGCTGCACAAAAGGCATTAAAAGCTCTTGAGCACCGGCTCTATCCATTTCTTCACGTACAATATTTTCAACTTTTTTTATAACTCTCCACATTAAAGGTAAATAATTATATATTCCGTTAGAAAGCTTTCGGATATATCCGGCGCGTACAAGTAATTTATGACTTATTACTTCTGCATCGGAGGGAAATTCCCTTAATGTTTGTACAAAAAGATTAGACATTTTCATATAAAATAACCTCATTATGTCAAGACTTTAAAACCGGAACTGATTCAGCCGATATAATCGTTATATTATCACAAGCTGTTTGTTTTTTTCAATTTTATATAAATTTTTCTAAATATTTGTATATACAAATAGCAAAATTTTTTTTCTTCATGCGATACTATAATTGGATTTAACATAAAAAGGCGAAGTTATGGAAAACAATCTCTCTTTCAAAAGTGTAATAGCTGTTTCCGGAAAAAAATTTCAAATTGATGATTTAAATGACAAATTATATAACAGAGCACAATCCGGAAATATTATAATGAAAGACGTTACAGAACACTATAAAAATTCATCATCTTCCGGAACTATTGCAAAAGCGGCACAAAGAGGCGATAAAGTTGAAGTATATATTACCGATGAAGATACACAAAAAGTCAGAAATAAAGAAAAGGGCTGGAATACTCTCGGCGGAATACTTTCAAATATAGAAAGCTATTATTCGGCAAGAAAGATGTCAATTTCATCGATTTTTAATAAGATATTAAAACTTTAGTAAAAAATATTAAACAAGTTTAAAAGTATAGAGAGGGTAGAAAATGTTAAAAAATTTTATTAAAGAGTTTAAAGAATTTGCCGTTAGAGGAAATGTAATTGATATGGCAGTGGGTATAATAATAGGAGGGGCATTTTCTCCGATTGTTAACTCTCTCGTAAAAGATATAATTATGCCGCCAATAGGTTTTGTTCTGGGGAATGTAGATTTTTCAAATCTTTATATTCCGATGACAAGAACTTCTCAGCATTTTTCAACACTTGAAGAAGCTCAAGCTGCCGGTGTAGTTACTATTAATTACGGTCTTTTTATTAATACTCTTATTAGTTTCGTAATTGTTTCTTTTGCTGTATTTCTTCTTGTTAAAGCTATTAACAAACTTAAAATTGA
>JAJQFK010000285.1:3784-4102 GCA_021201175.1 Candidatus Gastranaerophilales bacterium
GTGTACAAGAACAGGCTGCTGTTTCAAAACAATGTCCTTATTGCTGTTCAGAAATCAATATTAATGCGGTAAAATGTCCGTTTTGCGGTTCTGAACAACCTAAAAATTCCTAGCATATAGTAGCAAATTTTTTTAATAAATGTTTTTATATATAATATGGACGAAAAAAAACTTATTGATTTAAAAAATATAAAGTTATCTGCCGAAAAACCTAATAAAACGGCAGATAACCGCTATTGTACAAACCCGTTTTTAAACAAGCTGCTAACTTACAGCTTTGGGAATGTTAAATCTAAATTCAAGTTTAAAGATTTATTT
>JAJQFK010000156.1 GCA_021201175.1 Candidatus Gastranaerophilales bacterium
TATTCTACGTGCCTATAACGTAGTGAATAATCAATGTTCGCGAAACAACAGCAAAACGGCATTTGTCTTTGATTTTGCTCACAGCACAGCCCCTATAACCTCATTTCAAAAACTTTCAGTTTTTTGCATTCGGTCGGGCTGTTGCTACTTCGGGCTCGCTCGTTGCACTCGACACCGCCCTACGCGAAATCCGCTGTTTAAGCACATAGTGCGAGTTATGCCGTTCGGGTTAAGCACTACAATTGATTAATGAACGAAGTTCTACGGCACAAGTTTTGTGAAACTTTTTTAAAAAGTTTCCCCGTCCGGAGGACAAAATTTTGAATTTAAATTAATTTTAAATAAGCAATATACAAAAGGCTCATGTTTTGTTTCAAACTTATTCTTTTTTACAGGTTGCTTATCATTCATTCGTGCAAAAATTGAACATAACAACTAATCAAGTTTATGATAAAATACTTAAATATATTGCAGTTTAATTCAGAATTCAGCCAATTCAGTCATAAAAATATAAAACACTAAAATTAAAAGGAACTTAATATGGCAAGAACTTATTTATATAATAATCATATAAAACTCGGAGCAAAAATGGTAGATTTCGCCGGTTGGGAAATGCCTGTTCAGTATACCGGAATTATTGAAGAACACAACAATGTAAGAATTAATGCCGGATTGTTTGATGTTTCACATATGGGAGAAATATTTGTATCCGGCGAGGATAGTTTGAATTACCTTCAAAGCCTTGTTCCGCAGGATATTTCAAAACTTGAAAATCAAAAAGCTTTATACTGTCAATTTACAAATGAAAAAGGCGGAATTATTGATGATTTATTAATTTATAATTTAAAAAATAATAAGTATCTGCTTGTTGTAAATGCTTCAAGGCTCAATGCCGATTATGACTGGCTAAAAAAACATGAATCGGGCTATAACATTTTAGTGGAAAACAAATCAGATATTTATTCAATGGTTGCGCTGCAAGGTCCAAAATCTCCGGATATTCTTGAAAAAGCGGGAATAAAGAAAGAAGAACAGCCAAAAACGTTTCATATTACAGAAACAGAACTATTAAATGAAAAAATATTTATTTCAAGGACGGGTTACACAGGTGAGGACGGATTTGAAATAATAATAAAAAATGAAAAAGTATCGGAATTGTGGGAATTATTGCTTGAATGCGGTAAAGAGTTCAAAATACTTCCAATCGGGCTTGGCGCCAGAGATACGTTAAGGCTGGAAGCTGCAATGAGTCTTTACGGAAACGAGTTAAATGAAGAAACAACTCCTGTTGAAGCGGGTCTTAATTGGACTTTAGATAAAGATAAAAAAGAAAATTATACCGGTAAAGAAACTATACTCAATCAATTAGCTAACGGTGTAACAAAACATCTTATTGCTTTTAAAATGACAGATAGAGCAATAGCACGGCATGAATATCCGATTTATTCTAATAAAAAACAGATTGGTTATGTTACAAGCGGTTGTGTCGCGCCATCTTTGAAAGAAAATATCGGACTTGGCTATATATCCGATTTAAATCTAAAAAAGAATGATATAATTCAAGTAATGATTAGGAATAAATTATATAATGCTGTTATAACGGATAAAAACTTTATACGGAAACATAATAAAGGAAATTAAGAAATAAGGAGCAAAATAATGACAGTTACAGATAATATTTTATGCAGCAAATCGCACGAATATGTATATGAAAAAGACGGGAAATATGTTATAGGGCTTACTGATTACGCAATTGAGCAGCTTGGCGATATAGTATTTGTTGACCTGCCTGAAATCGGAACGGAATTTTCCAAAGGCGATATTTTAGGAACAATAGAATCAGTAAAAGCAGCATCGGAAATATATATTCCAATCTCCGGAACTATTGAAGATATTAATGAAGAATTAATTGAAAAACCTGAATTAATGAATGAACAACCTTTTGACGAAGTTTGGCTTGTTAAATTGTCCTCAGCTTCATTTGTGCAGGATAGCAATGATTTAATTGATTACAAAGCATATAAAGCAGAAATGGAATAAAATGAAAAACTTTAAAGCTAATCCTGAAACTATAATAAAAGAAATGCTTCAAACAGCAGGCGCAAACAAGATTGAAGATTTGTTTTCCCAAATAAACGAAAAAGCAAGAATAAAATCTTTAAATCTTCCTGAGGCATTAAGCGAAATGGAAACACAAAAAATTGTAAAACGTCTTGCTAAAACAAATAAAACAGACTATGCATATTTTATCGGTGCCGGAGCTTATAAAAGATTTATACCGGCTGCTGTTTCTCAAATTGCATCAAGATTTGAATTTAATACTGCATATACCCCTTATCAGCCTGAAATATCACAAGGAACATTGCAGGTAATTTATGAATTTCAATCAATGATATGTGATATAACCGGAATGGATGTATGTAATGCTTCTGTTTATGATGCCGCAACCGCTTGCGCTGAAGCAATGCTTATGGCTTCAAGAATAAGCGGCAGAAAAAAAATATTAATAAGTGCCGCATTAAACAATCAATACAAAGAAGTTGTAAATACCTATGCGCATGCCGGAAATATCATAATTGAAGAAGTATCGCAAAAAGATTTTAAAACCGATATTGAAGTAATTAAAGAAAAAATGGTTTCAGGAGAGTATGCAGGATTAATAATCCAAAATCCTAATTTTTACGGAACAATAGAAGATATAGATATAATAAAAAATATTAAAAAAGACCCTAAAACATTGTTAATAGTATGTATAGAGCCAATTAGCGCGTCTGTTTTAAAATCACCGGTTTCATACGGAGCAGATATAACCATCGGAGATGTTCAATCCTTCGGCAATGCAGTTTCCTTTGGAGGACCTTATGCAGGATTTATAGCTGTTTTAGATAAATACAAACGCCAAATGCCCGGAAGAATTGTCGGAAAAACTATTGATGCTGACGGAAAAGATGCATATACCCTGACACTTCAAGCCAGAGAACAACATATAAGAAGGGAAAAAGCAACCGGTAATATATGTTCAAATCAAGGTTTGGCTGTTTTAAATTCCGTTGTTTATTTATCCTTACTGGGATTAAACGGGATTCAGCAAGCTGCTTATCTTAGTGCGAGTAATGCCCGTAAATTGGCTATCGGTCTAAAAACTAAAGGTATAAATGTCTTGAACAAATCTTTCTTCAATGAATTTGTTATAGAAGTTGAATCCGCTGATAAATTTCTTGAGGAAATGAAACAAAAAGGAATCCTTGCCGGAATAAAAATAAACAATAAAAATATACTTGTGTGTACAACTGAAATAAATACCGGAGATGAAATAAATAAATATATTGATTGTATTTAGCGGATGTTTCATTAAACTGCCGGTAATAAAAATAGGAGATGGAAATGAATTATATAAAAAGGAATTACGGAATAATATCAGCCGGAATTTTATTTATAGTTTGTTTCCTTTTATATTTTCTCAACATTGCTAATTATCCTTTCATAGATACTGATGAAACAAAATTTGTATCAATCGCAAAAGATATGCTTAATTGCAGCGATTGGATAAACATAAAATTAAACGGCGAAATTTTATATGAATATAATCCGTTATATTTTTGGATTACAAATTTATCCTGTTTTATAATGGGGAAAATAAGTCCGGAATCGGTAAGACTGCCTGTTTCCTTATTTTCTTTAGCCGGAATACTTTTTGTTTATTTTTCAATATCAAAAATACTTACAAAAACTTATGCATTCATAATTTCAATTATTTTGGCTGCAAGTTTCGGAACAATAATTTTTTCAAGACTTGCTACAAATGATATGCTTTTTTGTACATTGACAATGATTGATATTTTGTTTGCTTATTTGATACTGCTGCAAAATAACGAAAAAAATAAACAAATGCTATGGATTTTTGTATACTTTTTTATGGCGCTTTCGGTTCTTTGTTCGGGATTATTCGGAATTTTAATTCCTTTAACTGCAATAATCGGCATAAATATTTTTTCGGGAAACTTAAAAGAAATATTTAAACCTAAAAATCTAATTCCGGGAGTTATACTTTTTATTATTATAACTTTCCCATGGTATTTGAT
>JAJQFK010000045.1 GCA_021201175.1 Candidatus Gastranaerophilales bacterium
CTCATAGTTCAAATGCAGCGATTGTGAGTGAAAAAGAATTTTTTTATGATAATACAGATTCTTTAATTTCAAATATAGAAAATACTCTTTTGATTTTAAATTTTGCAGATTGTGTACCTATAATTTTATACAGCCGTGAAGATAATACCGGTGCGATAATTCATGCCGGCTGGCGCGGAACGGCAGATAAAATCGCGCAAAAAACCGTATTAAAAATGAAAAATATTCTTCATATTAATCCGGAAAATATTACGGCTCTTATTGGTCCTTCTATAGGCAAGTGTTGTTTTGAAACCGATGAAGATGTTTTTCTAAAGTTAATAGAAGATAAAACTCAAACACAATTACATAATCTAGTGTCGCCCGCATTTTTCGATGACTCCTCGTCACCGAAAAATTGGGGCTCACCTTTTCAAGGCGCCACTCAAAAATTTCGCTCACGTTCCTTATCGCGAAATTTTCTCGGACAGTATAACAAGCATAATGACAAATATTTTATAGATTTAAAACTTTTAAATAAATTTCAATTGGAAAAAGAAGGTGTAAAAAATATTGATATATGCAGCTATTGCACATGCTGCATGTCTGATATATTTTTTTCATATAGGAAAGAACAGGGAATAACCGCAAGACATTCTGCTGTATTACAAATAAAAAGGGGATAGATATGTCAGTAATAGAAAAATTAGCCATTATTTCAGATACAATAACAAAGGTTATAAATTTTGTTATTTCAGATGAAACAACAAAACCGGATTTTGAAGAATATCTTACGGCGATATCTGCAAAAAATGCGGACAGAACGAGCATACAAGCTCTTGTAATTCCTTATATGTTTGAAAGAAGGCTGACTGCTGATAAACAAACAATTATACAGTTATTTGAAGAAAAAAATCCGGAACTTTCGCAGGAAGAAAAGGATATTTTGTCTTGCTTATCAGATTCATTTTCTTCTGTATTTGAAATAAGAAGGGTATTAAGTAACGGATTTGAATTATATAATCTCGTTAATGAAAAAATGTATAAAATATTATCTCTTGTAAAAATGAATAATTTCAGAGGAATAACCCCCGGACAGTTTGCTGTATGCCGTATTTTTCCAATGAATAATGAATATTATCTTCTTGAAATATCTAATGTGATATCAAGTATTAATAAAGAAGAAGTTTATAAGTATGCGATAGCGAAGATAATTGAAAAACCGGAGGACGCTTACGAACAGAATCCTAAAAAGCTTGAACAGATTGAAAATTTGGTAAAAGATTTCGGTAAAAAATTTGATGAATGTTTTAAAACTGATGAAATTATTACAACTAATCTATATGCCGATAATTTAATAAATCTTTTTAATGTGTATTGCGATGAAGGAGTAATGCCAACAGAAGAAGAAATCAATGAAAATATAAAATGTGTGGAAAATAACAGATATTTTACCGTTTCAGATTTTAAAAATTCGTATTCAAATTTCATGGAGAAATCGCTTGAAGGTTTTTCAGCCCACTCATCTACTTATGATATAGGTATAATTTATGATAAGGAATTGGGGCTTTTTGTCCTGCCGTTTTATCAAACATTTTGTAAAATATATGAAGCGGAAGATTATAAGAGTGTACAAGGTTACAAAGACTGTGTAAAAAACTTTTTGGAAAATGATAAGGTTCCCTCAAGTATAATAAAAAGAGTAGCTGATAAATATAGTAATTTTATGGACAGAACTAATGAGATACTATCCGGAAGTTATAATATAGATAGTCTTTTGAGTTATTATAAACCTGATTCTGTAGAAAAAAAGATATTTTCTTCCGCAAGTGTACTGTATGCTTCTAAAATATTTGAGCAAATGATGAATACAGTATCTGCAAAAGAAACAGAACAAAAGAAATCCGGAATTAATTATTCTCATGTCGGAAGAAATGATAAATGTCCGTGCGGCAGCGGAAAAAAATATAAAAATTGCTGTATGTTAAAAAATTAATGTGTCCGACACCGGATTATGTTTCGGAAAAATTCGTTACATATTAGACAAAATTATTAAAATTATGTACTCTATTGAACGGTACGTGTGTTTGTGTTACAAAGAGGAATATGAAAAAGATAAAACCTGAACAGCCAAAAGATAGAATAATACTTGCGCTTGACGTAGATACAATTGAAGATGTTATTAAATATGTGGACTTATTAAAGGATTATACAGGATTTTTTAAAGTAGGGCTTCAATTATTTACATCATGCGGATATGAAGCTGTTGATGTAATAAAAGAGCATGGCGGAAAAGTATATTTTGACGGAAAATTTTTAGATATTCCAAATACAGTTGCACAATCGTGTATAAATCTTATGAAAAAAGGTATTGATTTTTTCAGTATCAGTGCTGTAGGCGGCTCAAAAATGATGGAAACAGCAGTTCAGGAATGCAGGGATTATGCCAAAAAAAATAATATGGAACTGCCTGTTATATTAGGAGTAACACTGCTTTCAAGTTTCGGGCAAAAAACTTTAACAAATGAACTGGGAGTTGAGGCAAATATTTCCAAATACGTTTTAAGATTGTCGGAAATTGCTAAATCATCAGGATTAACCGGAGTAGTAGCGCCCGATACAGATTCAAAACAAATAAAGCAAGAACTTGGTGAAGATTTTACCGTGATATGTCCTGCCGTAAGACCGACATGGGCTATAGTAAATGACCAAATCAGGATAGTTTCTCCGTCCGCCGCTATTAAATCAGGCGCTGATTATATGATAATAGGCAGACCGATTACGCATGCCGTAGACCCTGTTGCCGCCGCAAAATTAATAATAGCGGAAATTGATGAGGCACTTAAGGGTATAGAGGCTGTATAAAATGATTATAGGAATTCCTAAAGAAATAAAAACTAAAGAAGACCGTGTTGCAATTACTCCTAACGGGGTGAAATTATTGGTTAAATATAACCATAAAATATTAATAGAAAAAAATGCCGGATTAGGAAGCGGGTTTTGTGATGAAGAATATATTAATTCCGGTGCTCAAATATATGAAAATCCGGAAGATATATATCAACAAGCGGATATGATTGTAAAAGTAAAAGAACCGCAGCCTTCTGAGTACCGATTATTAAAAAAGAACCAAATTCTTTTTACATATTTGCATTTAGCGGTAGAAAAAGAACTTACTAATGAATTGATGAAAAAAAAGATAACGGCAATCGCCTATGAAACAATTCAAACTCCTGACGGACAACTTCCTTTATTAATACCTATGAGTGAGGTGGCAGGAAAGATGTCAATCCAAATAGCCGCTCATCTTTTAGAAAATAAAAATAACGGCGCCGGTATACTTCTTGGAGGAATAGCCGGAGTGCCGGCGGGAAAAGTTTTGATAGTCGGAGGAGGTCATGTCGGAATTAATGCCGCAAAAATTGCACTTGGCATGGGGGCAGATGTTGCATTAGCGGATATTTCCACTTCTCAATTAAGATTAATTGATAATATGTTTAACTCAAGAGTCAGAACTTATGTTTCAAATGAGGAAAATTTAAAAGAACTTGTAAAAACAGCCGATGTTTTAATAGGCGCAGTATTAATTCCGGGATATAAAGCCCCATGCATTATTACAGAGGAAATGGTAAAAAGCATGAAAAAAGGGTCTGTTATTGTTGATGTATCAATAGATCAGGGCGGAATTACAGAAACAATCGACCGGATAACAAATCTTGAAAAGCCGTTTTTTGAAAAATACGGAGTTCTGCATTACAGTGTTGCCAATATCCCCGGAAGTGTTGCCAGAACTTCTGCTATAGCACTTACAAATGAAACAATAAAATATATAATTCAAATAGCTGCTAAAGGAATTATAGAAGCCGCAAAAGAAGATAGTTCACTGGCAAAAGGCATTAATACTTTTAACGGAAAACTTACGAATCCGGGTGCTGCTGAATCATTAGATATAGAATATACGGAACTCCCAAGTATTATAGGATTTTAACTTGGTTTACATTTCGTAATATTTTGGAAATAAAAAGGCAATTTTTTTCTAATTTTTTCGTTTATAAATGTAGAAGAGGATTTTATACAGACAGGGGATTTTAATAAAT
>JAJQFK010000111.1:0-1244 GCA_021201175.1 Candidatus Gastranaerophilales bacterium
GAATAAAAAATATCAAAACAAAAATAACTTCTTCCGTTTTTTTGTTTTAAACTCAATAATATAACCGGAAAATTTATAAGAAAATATAATAGCAAAAATCAAAATTAGAGCAAAAAGTATAAAATTCAACTGTTTATGAGGGATAAAATTAATATTGGCATCATAAACTAAAGAAAAAAGTTCTTGTTGAGGAATTAAAACTAATCCGCAATCTTCAGTTATCAATTCTGCATTTTCTGTTTTGTATTTTTCCAAATCACCTAATTTTACTCTATTAAACCAAACAGGTTGTATAACCAGTGTTTCATCTTTGGAAACAGGTGTTTTCTTTGTAAAATTTATGCGTATATATTCAATTTTTTTATTAACTTTTATTGTGGCAAAATATTTTTTCTTTTTATTTGTATTAATAATGGATTTATGCATTGATACTGTTTTAAAAGGGTCGGTGTCAATATTATTATCCGGATTTAATAAGTAAGTTCTAATAATCCATTCCCCCTCGCCAAATATATTAAAAGCAATTGGAACCGGTTTATAATCAAACCAATAATGATTTGCAAAAAATAAACATATAATCGTAAAAAATATAGTAATAAAAATTTTTTTTGACATTATATTGCTCAATAAAAATAAATTTCTATTTTAAAGTCATAATACGGAGAGAGGGGGATTCGAACCCCCGGCAAAGTTACCCCTGCACAAATTTTCGAGATTTGCACCTTAAACCGCTCGGACATCTCTCCATTATTTAAACTGCTGCTATCTGATTTCCGTTAAAAACAGACTTACTACATAATCCGGCACCGCCTGCATTTTTTCGGACAGTTTAATCCGGTGTTGCCCCGTATTTTTCTCAGACATACTTAATTTTATATAATAATATATTTTTTTTCAATATATTAAACGGAAAATTTGCACAAAAAAGAGGAAGGCAAATAAGTCTTCCTCTTTTTTAAAACCCTAATTCTACGCGCTAATCCAATAATGATTCCAATATTGTTGCGTTTCTTGCCGCCAGCACATTTTCCCGTACTTTATTTTTGTGGATATAAGTTCTTAAAGCTTCACGAATTAATTCACTTCTGGTTCTATTTTCATTATCCGCCACTTTATCTATTTCTCCGAGAAAACTCTCCGGCATTGAAATTAATACTCTTGCCATTCTTTATCTCCTGTCTGCGCTCTTATTTATATAAAGTATTTATTTTTTTAAAAATTGATTACTTTTTATATATTTTATA
>JAJQFK010000111.1:1254-4057 GCA_021201175.1 Candidatus Gastranaerophilales bacterium
ATTTACAATTGCGCTTGTATAGGAATTCTGTATGCTTTTATCAATTCTCTTAGTATTATTTTACTTTCGGTGTCTGTTCCTCTGCTTCCGACAGAACCGGTTAATCTTTTAAATTCTGCATTTTGATATATAAAATTCAGCCTGTTACGTTTGTCATGAGTATCATAGATTTGAATTAATTCAACCGGAATCCTAAGCTTATCTAAATCAACATTTACTTTCGATGCTGTGGTTATATTATTTTCAACACATATAAGCATTATTATTTGTTTGAGTTCTTCACTCGGAGCATTAATATTTTTACTTTTTATAAATTTTAAGTAATCGCTGCATGTTCTTCTTAAATTATTAGTGGAGTTAGTTGTAAAAACATTTGCATATATAGTGGAGGCTTTATAGTTTAACGCGTTCGCAATTTCTATATCTGTTAAACCGCTGCGGGCTTGAGCTTCTATTTCTTTAAGTAATTCCACCAAAATATTTAAAGAACGTTGATTCATCACTAAATCCGACCCGAGCCCAATGACGGCTTTATTAAAATTATTCCAGAAATGTGATAAATTTCCTTTGTTATTACTTATGCAAAATACGTATACATCTTTAAACTGCGGGTATTTTTGCATTATAACTTTTGCAAATATATAATCAAAAATTGCAATACGTTGATTTTTTAGCAGCGGGTTTTGATATATTG
This sequence comes from Candidatus Gastranaerophilales bacterium, assembly GCA_021201175.1. Taxonomy (GTDB): domain Bacteria; phylum Cyanobacteriota; class Vampirovibrionia; order Gastranaerophilales; family Gastranaerophilaceae; genus Avigastranaerophilus. The sequence continues at coordinate 1,949 of JAJQFK010000111.1, forward strand.
TGTCATAAATAACCCAATCAGTTTCGTTAAAAGCTTTAACAAGTTCAAGATACATACTTTCGTTTGTTTCTTGCTTATAATATTCAAGAATATTATTTGTAATATCATAAGCGCGTATTTCAAGCGGATTTCTTCTATCTTCTGCAATTATATACAAATATGAATACAGACTTGATACATCTATATTTTTAAGCGTAAGTTTTCTATCTACCGCATTAAGATAATATTTATAATCAAATCCGTCAATATTAGCATAGGGGGCAACTTGTTCCCAAAACGAATAATTATCCATTTGTAAATAGTTTAAATAAGCTTCCACACCCATGCTTTTGCATATCTTGGCAAAAACGTCAAAATGATCAAGTTCATGGAATAAAATTGAAATTATTACTTCTTTTTTATTAACCTGCAAAGTTTTAGGATTAACATAAACACCGCCGGTTGAAGGCATAAAGTATGCGGCGACATAAATTCCTTCGACAAAATCACGCGTATTGCCGCCTTTATCTTCTAACACAGGAACAATATCCGGAGGATATCCTTTAAATTCCAGTATTTTATTTACCGCATAACGAACAGATGTTAAATCTTTAAATTCATACGCGGCAAGTTCATCAAGAAGCTTTTCATATTCAATTTGAGAATGTTTTTTTGTTAATACTACAGAATCACTAATTTTATTTTCCTGTGCGACCTTAGTATTATCTTCACTGTTTTTTGGTAATATACCTATTTTATCCTGCCAGTATGTTGTTATTTTGTTTAAATCTTCAGCCGGCAATACAAATAATAATATTACTATAGTACTAACTATAACAATTAAAAATTTCAGAAAAATATATGAATTTGAACTACTTCTCACACCAACTGAATCTTTCACTAACCCGACCGAATGAAATCAGAAAAGTAAAGTATTTTATGCTTTATAATCTATACCGGCATATTTTGGAGTAGATTTTTTTATATCCTTACCAAGTTTTTCACTCATAGCATCAATAAATTTTTGAAGTACGGAAACCTTTGTTTCATTATTAAGATTTTGAAGTTCCATAGCATCGCAGCTTTGAGCAAAAGACGGCTTTATTGGCTGACAACCGGCATTATTCAACGAAGCACGCATTGCGTCAGAGTTGGACATCATACTTGCAACTGCTGTATTTTGAGCCAAAATAGCATTCTGCATCATTAAATAAGATGAAATCATATATACTTACACTCCTTACTTTATAATTATATCACACATTTTTTTGTTTTAAAGAGTTTTCTTCTCTTTTTTTAAGTTCTTTTTCGTATTCTGTTCTTACATGGAAAGAACTCTGTCCGTTCTGGTTGTTTTTTCTGTGTTTATACATCATTTTAGGAACCGCATAACCGAGTGCGAAACAGCAAATCGCTACATTTAATATTGTGGAAGCCACTTTAAAAGTTTTCACTCTGTTAAGAAATTTTTTTTGATTTTCTTTACTTCCTATATTTACAAAGGTTTTTAGGTCTTTTGCCAAATTTTTTATTTTTTCTGAATCTATATATTTTCTTGTATCAATTTCTCCGATGTTTTTCTTATCTTTCATCATTGTTATAATTCCGGATTCTTTTGCTGCTTTTACAACTGTGTTTTCCGGATTTTTAAATATATATTCATACAATGCCGAATCATTTTTGTTAGCAGCAAATTTTTTGCAGAAAATATCTATATCATTTTGCATTTTGCTGTCTGATAAAATATTTTCAGATAACTTTGAGGTTAAGAATTTTGAATCCAGTTTTATAGGGGTTTTGAAAAGTTTTTCTGATACTGTATCTATACCTTTTTGTATTAATTTGCCGGCGCCGTAAACAAAAAATAAAAAAGACCCCTCTTTTATTGCGAATTCCTGAAACTCACCTTTTGTTCTGGCGGTTGCCAATCTTTCACCGCTTATTCCCATATCTAAAACCATCATATTTTTAACAGGACTAAGCATTATATTTTCGGCAGCTTTCGTTATGATTGATGATTTGAATGAAGGCTGTGAATTATATTTGTTATCTGAAAATTCTGAAAATATTTTAGCGGATTCTTCAAAATTTATATAATCATTGTTATTTTCTGTTTCGTTAACTTGTTTA
>JAJQFK010000040.1 GCA_021201175.1 Candidatus Gastranaerophilales bacterium
CGTTTTGTAAAAAATTTCGCTTGCGTTCCATCTTGGATTTTCCTCCATTTCGGGCTGCTTCGCTAACGCTCGCAAAGACGGTTTACCTCTGGATGCAATCCGCTTTTCAAGGCGTCACCACCTAACAGCTTCGCTGACGGATACAAGCTCACAAGCTTCACCTTCGGTTCAGCTGTTCGTTTTGTAAAAAATTTCGCTTGCGTTCCATCTTGGATTTTCCTCCATTTCGGGCAAGTTGTTCGTTTTGCTGTCGCAGTCACTCACATTGCCCTCATTTATTCGAGTTTCGGACTTTGTCCTCACTCTACGGAAAATCCGCTTATCGCGAAATTTTTTCGGACAGTTTTAAATTATCACAAATATGACTTAAACTCAAATTTTGTCCGTGCAAATTTCACCCGCGTAAAATTTTATTTATACATATTGTGAAATAAAGTGACCTAAAATTGTATTTATAGTAAAATTAAAAAGTAATGATTTTTTAAATGAACGAGGTAGAACAATGGTAAAAAAGCTAATAGAAAAAGACACAAAGATGTTCTTAACCGGAAATGAAGTTTTAGCATACGCTGCTAATGCCGCAGAAGCAGACTTTATGTACGGATACCCTATTACCCCGCAGAATGAAATAATGCATACATGGTGTAAGTTACTTCCAAAAACAGAAGCGGGTTTTTTACAGACAGAAGATGAAATTTCGGCAGGATTCTCTACAATCGGCGGTATTCTTGCCGGAAAAAGAGCATTTACGGCAACCGCAGGTCCGGGTAATGTAATTATGCAAGACGCACAGTCTATGGCTGAAATGATGAGGATTCCTTTTGTATGCGCTGTAATGCAAAGAGGCGGTCCTTCGACAGCTACTGTTATTTATGCACAACAAGAAACAAGATTGACATGTTTCGGCGGCAACGGCGAGGGATTTAGAATTGTTTATTCAACTGCCGGTCATCAGGATTTATATGATTACATGATTAAGGCATTTAATACCGCTTGGACATATAAATTTCCTACCTATGTTCTGGCTGACGGATATCAAGGTAAAATGAGAGAACCCGTTATGCTTTATGACCCTAAATCAAGAGGAATAGAAATGGTTCCCGTAAAACCTTATCTTTTAGGTGAAGGAGAAATAGGGGTAGACAGAAAATCCGTACATCTTAGAAATACCTATAATATGGAAGAAGAACTAATGGAAGTTCTTGACCAATATCAGGAAGATTATGAAAAAATGTCGGAAGATGTAGCTGAATACCTTGAATATAAAGCAGAAGATGCAGAAATTCTTATTATAGCCCACGGCATAGTTGCACGCTCCGCAATGACAGCAGTAGACGAATTAAGAGCAAAGGGAATAAAAGCAGGTTTATTCAGACCGATTACAATTAGACCGTTAGCTGTTAAACCTCTTAGAAATGCTGTTTCAAGAGCAAAACAAATATTGTTTACTGAATCTGCAAACGGACAACTTGCACAGATGGTTCTTGAGAAAATTTACGGTTTGACAACTCCATACTCAACTTTATTTAAAATGGGTGTTGGTGTTACAGGTGATGACATTGTAGAAAAAGTTCAACAAATGGCAGAAACACCTGCTGTAGTATAGAAATACTCACCGTACAAATGAACATTTAAAATAACTAATTAAGGAGATTAAAATATGACAGAGGTATTAACATTACCGCCAAGTCTGCCAAAATCGCAAAATGCGGAAGTCGGCGCCAGCAAGTTCTGTCCGGGGTGCGGGCATGGCATGATATTAAAATCATTAGCATTCGCTATTGATGATTTGGATTTAAAACAAAAAGCTGTGTTTGGCTGTGATATAGGTTGTTCACTGCTTTCTTGGAACTATATGGATTTAGATACGGTTCAAACACATCACGGGCGTACAACACCGGTTATTTACGGAGTTACAAGAGCTAATCCTCAAGCAATAGGTATAGCATATATGGGAGATGGCGGCGGACTCGCAATAGGCTCGCAGCACCTCGTAAATGCTTCGGTTCGTTCCGAAAAAATGCTTATTATTGTTGCTAACAATACAAATTATGGTATGACAGGCGGTCAAATGTCACCGACAACCATGCCCGGACAAAGAACGGAAACTACACCTTACGGTCGTGATTGTGAAGTTACCGGACGTCCTGCAAAAGGTGCTGAAATGGTTGCAGCAATTGCTGACCCTAAAAAAGCTTATGTAGCACGTGCAAGTGTTTCTAACTTGAGAAAATTAAGAGCAACATTTAAAAAAGCTTTAAAAAACGTTGAAATGGGCGGTTTTTCTTTTGTTGAAGTACTTTCTTTATGTCCGTTAAACTGGAGAACAAATAATGTTGATACCTGGGGCAGATTGGCTCAAATGGAAGAATGCTTTGAAGTCAAAGAATTTTTAGTAAGAGAAGGATTGGAGGGTTAAAATGTCCAGAACAAAAATGGTATTAGCCGGTGAAGGCGGACAGGGTGTTCAATCTATTGCAAAAATTCTTGTTGAAGCAGGTTATGAAGCCGGCAAGCAGGTACTTTATATCCCTAACTTCGGTGTTGAACAAAGAGGCGGTGTTTCTATTGCATTTTGTCAGATAGCTGATGAAAAAATCGGCGAACCGCGTTTCTCAAAAGGCGATATTGTTATTATGCTTTCTGATAGAGCTATTGACAGATGTGCCGCTTATGTTGATGAAAATGCTATCGTTGTTTATGATACATCTGTATGTACTAAGGCTCCCGATTGTAAAAGCAAAAAAGTTATCGGAATTGATGCAAACAGAATTGCTAATGAACAATTAAGTGCAAGAGTATTTAATATTATTATTTTAGGTGTGCTTATTGCCGCAACAAATGTTCTTGATATAAGTGATATTAAAAACGCTATGGAAATGGCTTTAGGCAAAAAATTCGCTGCTAAACCCGAATTGAGAGAACTTAATTATAAAGCGCTTGAAATGGGTATGAATATGATTAAAGATAAGGTAGGTGCATAATGACTATAGAGGGATATAAGGGTTATAAAATTGCCGATGTTGCTAAAGGTAAGGCTGACTATTATGTATATACCGACCTTTGTAAGGGCTGCGGACTTTGTATCGCAAAGTGTCCAATGAATAAAGGTGAACAAAAATGCCTTCAGTGGTCAAAAGAAACAGGATTATTTCAAACTCCTGCCGTTCAGCCTGATCCGTCTTTATGTATTGCTTGCGGAACTTGTGCTTTAACTTGTCCGGACAGTGCTATAAGAATAGAAAGAAAATAATAATTTATTAATTTAAAAATACCGCCCAAATCAGGCGGTATTTTTTTGGACTTTTTTACTGAACTGAATTATAATTTATATATTGATTGCTTTTTTGAGAGGAAATTATGTTAAACGGAAAAAAAATTGTTATTGTTATGCCGGCATATAATGCAGAAAAAACTTTAGAAAAAACCTATAATGAAATTTATCATGAAATAGTTGATGAAATTATACTTACTGACGATAAATCAAGCGACAACACTAAAGATTTAGCAAAAGACTTAAATATAACAACCATAGTTCATAAAGAAAACAGAGGATACGGGGGAAATCAAAAATCATGTTATACCGCCGCATTAAAATCAAATGCAGATATTGTTATAATGCTTCACCCCGATTATCAATATACACCTAAATTAATCCCTGCAATAGCGTCTATGCTTGCGTTTGAAGAATATGATGCCGTTATTGCTTCCAGAATGCTTTCAAATGCGCTGGAGGGCGGAATGCCTTTATATAAATATATAGCTAACAAATTTTTAACCGCATTTGAAAATTTATTTTTACACCAGCATCTTTCTGAATATCATACCGGATATCGAGGATTTAAAAAAAGTGTTTTAGAAAATCTTCCTTTAGAATCTTGTGATGATGATTTTGTTTTTGATAATGAAATGCTTGCTCTTGTTTCTTATCACGGATATAAAATAGGTGAGTTAAGCTGTCCGACTAAGTATTTTCCTGAGGCTTCCTCTATTAATTTTATGCGCTCATGTAAATACGGATTTGGAGTTCTGGGAGTCAGTTTAAAAT
>JAJQFK010000211.1 GCA_021201175.1 Candidatus Gastranaerophilales bacterium
GAACTTCGTTCATTAATCAATTGTAACGCTCAACCCGAACGGCATAACTCGCACTACGTGCTCAAACAAATGCCGCTTTGCTATTGTTTCGCTAACATTGATTATTCACTACGTTATAGGCACGTTAAATATCGACACTCAATTGTCATTGCTGAGGGCTTTAGTTCGCGCTAATCTTTTGCGCGCTGAAACCGTCTTTGCGTACGTTAGTGTAAAATTTTGTGCTGCCGGATAATACTATTTATTCAGATTAACAAACTGGTTTTCGCGTGTAATAGCAACCATGCCGGAACGGACAAGTTCTTTTATTCCCAAAGGTCTTAATAATGCAATTATAGCCATAACCTGCCTGTTGTCGCCGCTGTATTCAATAGTATAAGTATCCGGTGATACATCTATAATTTTTGCGCCAAATATTTCGGATATTCTTAAAATTTCACTTCTCGCATCATCTTTTGCCGTAACTTTAATTAAAATTAATTCTCTGTCAATGCACTTTTCGGCGGATTTAGGAAGTTCTACGACCTTAATTGTATTTATTAATCTGTTTAATTGTTTGCAAATTTGTTCTATTACAACATCATCGCCGCTTGTAACAATTGTTATTCTTGAATAAGTAGGGTCAACGGTAGAGGCAACCGTTAAACTTTCAATATTATAACCTCGTGTTGAGAATAAATCGCAAACACTTGAAAGGATTCCGGGTTCATTTTTTACCAGTATAGATATTGTATGTTTCATTTTATGCCTCCGGATTTTCTATGTTATTAGATAACAAAACTTCATTTAATGGTTTACCTGCAAGAACCCATGGATAAACCATTTCAAAAGGTTCTACAATAAAGTCCATAATAACAGGTCCATTGTAAGCAATGGCTTTATCAAGTGCCGTATCGATATCGGATTCTTCCGTAATTCTCATTCCTAATGCGCCGTATGCTTCTGCCAATTTTACATAATCCGGAGAAGTAATAGGAGTTTGAGAATAATGTTTATCGAACAATTTTTCCTGCCACTGTCTTACCATACCAAGATAACCGTTATTAATAACAGCTATTTTAACTGGGATATTGTAATCAATACAGGTCATAAGTTCCTGAATATTCATTTGAATACTGCCGTCGCCTGCGATATTAAAAACGAGCCTGTCAGGGGCGGCAATTTGAGCGCCGATAGCTGCCGGAAACCCGAATCCCATAGTTCCCAGACCGCCCGAGGTAATTAACTGTCTCGGCTTGTTAAACTTGTATAATTGAGCTGTCCACATTTGGTGCTGTCCAACTTCGGTTGCTATTATTGCATTTTTATTTTTAGTTTTTTCATATATATGCTCAATAACAGTCTGCGGGCTCATTATTCCGTTTTCAACCGCATGAATAGCTTTTTTGGATTTCCATGATTCAATTTGTTTAATCCATAAATCTCTAATATCTTGATTATACGAATATTTACCGGTATTAAATTCTGTAATCATAATATTTAAAACATTTTTTGCGTCGCCAACAATCGGAATATCAACGTGTACATTTTTACTGATTGAACACGGGTCGATATCAACATGTATAACTTGTGCATCCTTACAGAATCGTTTTAAACAGCCGGTTATTCTGTCATTAAACCTTGTACCGACAGCAAATAAAACATCGCAATTGCTGATGGCGAGATTTGCCCAATAATTGCCGTGCATGCCGAGCATTCCGAGCGAAAGGATATCATCTTGCGGATATGTTCCTATTCCCATTAAAGTGGTTGCAACGGGAATATGAAGTTTTTGTGCTATTTCACGGATTTCATTATAAGCTTCCGAGTGAATAATTCCGCCTCCGGCTATAATTGCCGGACGCTGTGCTTCACATAATAGTCGCAGTGCGCGTTTACACTGCAAAGGGTGTCCGTCATACGTCGGGTTGTATCCGGGTAAATCAACTCTTTGCGGATATTTAAACTCTGCTTTTGCTGTTAGAATGTCTTTAGGCAGAGAAACTACAACAGGTCCGGGTTTTCCCGTTCTTGCAATATGAAAAGACTCTTTTATAACTCTTGGCAGGTCATTAATACTTTTTACAAGATAATTATGTTTACAGCATGTACGAGTAATACCTACAATATCAGATTCTTGAAAAGCGTCATTTCCGATGAGTTTAGAATCTACCTGTCCTGTAAAAACGACAAGCGGGTAACTGTCATAGTATGCATTTGCGATACCGGTAATTGTATTACAAGCTCCGGGCCCTGACGTAACAAGAACAACTCCGGGTTTTCCTGTAATTCTTGCATATCCTTCTGCTGCATGGACGGCAGCCTGTTCATGCCGGACAAGGTAGTGTTTTATAAAATCGCATTTGTATAATTCATCATAAATGTGAAGAATAACACCTCCCGGATAACCAAAAATCTTATCCACCCCTTCTTCTTTAAGGCATTCTAAAAAAATTCTTGCTCCGGTTAATTTTTCTGTTTTTATTAATTGTTCGGCAGTCATTTTATTCTCCATTCAATATATTTATGTGTTGTCTGTAATTTTTCTGCCTTATAAAACGGCGAAAATCAGGACTCACTTTCTAAGGGCATTACTATTAAATTTTAACTTACTGAATACCATAGTGCAAATATTTTCTAAATTTTATAAATAAATATTGACTATGTTTATTTACGGGCTACACTGTAGAAAAGCGGTTACAGAGTGATAAAATATAGAAAACGAGGTTATTATGGCAAAAATTTATTATGCGTCAGACTGCAATTTAAGTCTTTTAAAAGGCAAAACAGTTGCAATAATCGGATACGGAAGTCAAGGGCATGCACACGCTCTTAATCTGCATGAAAGCGGAGTTAATGTTGTAGTAGGATTGTACAAGGGGTCAAAATCCTGGGCAAAAGCGGAAGCAGCGGGATTAAAAGTTACAACTGTTGAAGAAGCTTCTAAATTAGCAGATTTTATAATGATTTTACTTCCGGATGAGAAACAAGCTGATATATATAAATCACAAATTGCGCCAAATTTAACAGCGGGGAAGACATTGGCTTTCGCTCACGGTTTTAATATACATTTTGCACAGATTGTTCCACCCTCTGATGTCGATGTTGTTATGATAGCACCAAAAGGTCCGGGGCATACGGTAAGAAGTGAATATGTTGAAGGAAAAGGGGTTCCTTGTTTAGTTGCTGTTTATCAAAACGCTACAGGTAAAGCGATGGAAACAGCTTTAGCTTATGCCGCAGGTATTGGCGGGGCAAGAGCAGGTGTATTGGAAACCACTTTCAGACAAGAAACCGAAACGGATTTATTTGGAGAACAAGCTGTACTTTGCGGCGGTGTTACCGCTTTAATGCAAGCCGGTTTTGAAACTCTTGTTGAAGCCGGATATGACCCTCAAAACGCTTATTTTGAATGTATTCATGAAATGAAGTTAATAGTTGACCTTATTTATCAGGGCGGATTCTCCAGAATGAGATATTCTATTTCCGATACTGCTGAATTTGGCGATTATGAAATCGGAAAACGTATAATTACTGATGAAACCAAGAAAGAAATGAAAAAAGTTCTTAAAGAAATTCAAGACGGTACTTTTGCAGGTAAATGGATTACTGAAAATAAAGCTGCCGGCAGGGCTCATTTCCTTGCGTCAAGAAAAGTTCACGCAGAACATCAGCTTGAACAGGTTGGTAAAGAGCTTAGAAAAATGTATTCATGGAATGATGAAAAATAAGTTTGTCTGTCCGAGAAAAATTCAGGTTATACTGAATTGTGTATTTTTCGATTTAAAAAAAGAGAGAGTTTCCGCTTTCTCTTTTTTTATAATCCGGTACAGCACGCATTTTTCTATGTATTTAAATTTTCTATTGGCTCAAACAACGACGTCAATTGCACGCTTGCTCATAATTGTTGGGTATGGCACAAGCGAAAGGTTGAGTATAATATTCTACGTGCCTATAACGTAGTGAATAATCAATGTTAGCGAAACAACTGTGGAGCGGGTGCGTCTTGAATTTCGCTTTCGGCACAGCCCCTGCAACCTCATTACATAA
>JAJQFK010000232.1 GCA_021201175.1 Candidatus Gastranaerophilales bacterium
TGGAAACAAGTTCAGGGCGACAGTTCTGGATATGATTGATGGAATTTGCTATATAACTCCCTAAGTTTTAATCTTTCAAAAAAATTTTTGATATTTTGCTCGGAAATAATCACATATCCAAAATCAAATGTAGATGTTTGTGCATTAGTTCTTCCTGCACGTCCAATCAAATTTTTTAATTCTAAAACTTTATTATCTATGCTTCAACTAAACCTGTATTTATCACACACTCCGCAAATCAGAGATTTTCTCGCAATTGCGAGTTATTACTCAGATATATTTTTTGACAAATATTCGTTTATAGCTTTAGCGGCGCGCTTACCTGCTCCCATTGCATTAATTGCAGTAGATGAGCCTGTCGGCGCTACATCACCTCCGGCATATACGCCGTCAATAGATGTTTCACCTGTTTCTGCGTTTATTATAATATAACCTTTCGGATTTGTTTCCAGATTCATATTGTCTTTTAGCATAGAACTTTGTATTGTAGGGTTTGGCCCAGTTCCCAATGCAACAATAACTGTATCGACATCAAGGTCTATAGTTTTTCCGGTTGGCAATGGTTTTCTTCTTCCTGATTCATCAGGTTCACCAAGTTCCATAATTTCAAATTGCATGCCGTTAACATACCCATCTTTGTTATAAATTTCTTTAGGCGCGTGCAAGAATTTAAATATAACTCCTTCTTCTTTTGCATGACGTATTTCTTCTAATCTTGCAGGAAGTTCGGCTTCTGTACGTCTATATACAATGTAAACTTCTTTAAATCCTATTCTTACCGCAACTCTTGCTGCATCCATAGCAACATTGCCGCCGCCTATAATTGCGGCTTTTTCTCCGACTCTGATTGGAGTCGCGGTTTCTTCTTTATTAGCCTGCATTAAATTTACACGGGTTAAAAATTCATTTGCGGAGTATACACCGTTCAAATTTTCACCGGGAATACCCATCATTTTGGGCAAACCTGCACCGGAACCTATAACTATTGCGTCAAACCCATCATCTTTTAACTGTTTGACAGTTATTGACTTGCCGACAACAACATTTGTTATAAATTTTACTCCCATTGATTTTAGATTTGCTATTTCTTTATCAAGGAATGTTCTTGGAAGTCTAAAAGGAGGGATTCCATATCTTAAAACCCCGCCAAGTTTATGTAAAGCTTCAAAAACAACAACTTCATGTCCGGCTTTTCTTAAATCAGCCGCAGCAGTGATTCCTGCACAGCCTGAACCGACTATTGCAACTTTTTTTCCGGATTCTTTAATTTGACTTGATTTTAATGACGTTGCATCACCGACATAACGTTCTAAAGCACCGATTGCAACTGCTTCAGATTTTATACCAAGCACGCATTTCCCTTCACATTGACGTTCCTGAGGGCAAACCCTTCCGCAAACAGACGGCAGCAGACTGGATTCTCTAATAATTTCACCTGCTTTTTCAATGTTATCTTCTTTTATTGCCTGTATAAATTCAGGTATATTTATATTTACGGGACACCCTTGTACACATCTTGGATTTTTACAATGTAAACAACGGCTTGCCTCAAGTTTTGCCTGTTCCGGAGTTAAATTTGATTCTACCGCATCAAAATTTGTTCGTCTTATGTTCGGGTCTTGTTCATGTTGTCTTTGTCTTGTAGTCATATTTTTATCCTTTTTGTTTTACTTAGTAATTATTATACTATAATTATGGCAAAAAATTTTATTTTTATTTTTAAAATATTTAAGACTTTTAATCTATTTGAATATTATGGAAGTAAATTATCAATCCGACAAAATAAATATACAAACTTATTTTAATCGTACCGCACCAAAACCTGCATTTAAAGGGAGGTATGATGATTCCTATAATTCACGCAGTGAGTCTGACAAAAATAATAAAAACAATACTTTAACAAAATCTTTATCGGATAATTTTTACAGATTAAAAACTAATTTGTGGCTGTCAACTAATCCGATTAATAAAAGAAATCTTAAAGCTTTTTTAGGAGATATCGGAGCATATACATTTGAACTAAGGTGCCCTATTAAAAGGAAACCGGTTAAAAAAGAAATTATTGCTGAAACAATGGTAGAAAACAGAAAAAATAATGAACCGGAAAGAGTTTCAGTTCAAAAAGTTTCTTTTGATGATAACTCTGCTGTATTTTCTTTAAATATTAAAAAAGATAAACTTGCTTTTATCGATGTAGTATATGAAAAACAAGACTCTATATATATAAATTATGTTTCAACAATTCAAGGTAATGAAGAATATAGAGGGTTATTTAAAAAATTATTAAATTCGGTTATTGAGGACAGTATTGTTAACGGGAATATTCCGGAGATTGAAGGGCAGCCCGGACAAGTCGGTAATAAAGAATTTGACAGAGCTTCATTATACAAATTTTATGGCGCTAAAAAAGTTCGGCTATGGGTAGAAAAAACATTTTCCGTATATGAATATTCTGTACTGACAAAAGAAAAAATTATTGAAATGATGGATAAGATAAAAAATTCAAATAAAAAAACTTTCATATTAAAAGATACAGAAGAAAAATTTGATGAATTGAAAAAAGAATTTTATAGATTCTCTGAAAATTAAAGACATATTTTAATTTATGAAAAGAAGTGACCGCGTTTTGAATTAAGAGTTATATTATCAAAAGAATAAAGTCTTGCGGGGCGTTTAGAACCGACTTTTGTATATTCGTTAAGTTCTTTCAACACGGCTCCGGTCAAAACTTTTTTTCTGAAATTACGCTTATCCAATTTCATATCCAAAATAAGTTCATAAGATTTTTGAAGTTCTGTCAGTGTAAATTTTTCCGGTAAAAGCTGAAAAGCAATCGGACAAAATTCAAGCCGCTCTCTCATTCTTTTAACTGAATATTCAATAATTTCTTTATGGTCAAAAGCCAAAGTCGGCAAGTTATAAACTTCATGCCACTGAACCTGTGTTATTCCCTGTGAGTTATCAAAAGACAGCCTTATATCATCACTTCTTATCAGTGCAAAATATGCGCAGGTTATGACTCTGGAACTTGGATAACGTAATGGATCACCAAATGTATAAAGTTGTTCCAAATAAATATTATCAACATTTGTTTTTTCTTTTAAAATTCTAAGTGCAGCATTATCAAGATTTTCAGATAACCTTATAAAACCTCCGGGGATTGCCCATCTGCCTTTAAATGGTTCATTTGCACGTTTTACAAGAAGTACTTGAAGTTTATTATCTTTAATTGTAAATATCACTACGTCAGTTGTAATTTCATGTGTTTTTATTTCTTGAAACATGCTCTTTAATAACCTCTAAACTCCCTGATTTGATAAATATGATTTTAATACAGCTTCTTGCTCCAATCTAAAATCTTCCTCTTTATCCTGAGGGGAAGTATAATTTATTTCTTTAACAGAATTTTTATACTGGGCAATAGCAGGATCCGGATTAGTTTTTAGTTTATTGTAGCTATTCATAATAGTTGACACAAACTTTTTTGTTTCCACAAAAGGCGGAACCCCGTTATATTTTTTCACATTCCCCGGACCTGCATTATAAGCGGCAAGTGCCAATTCGGTAGAACCAAACATTTTGTACATCATTTTATAATAAGTAATACCGCCTTTAATATTTTCCTGAACCTGATAGGGATTATATCCCATTTTTCTTGCCGTTGACGGCATTAATTGAAATACTCCGACAGCGCCGTATCTGCTTTTTTTATTATGGCAGAAACCGGATTCTGCTTTTGCAATACTTAATGCAAGGGCAGGATCAAGCCCCATTTCTATAGAATGCTTCACAATTAATTCTTTAATTGTAACTATAGAAACAGCCTCTGCATCAGACTTTAAAGGGAAATTTATCAATGCAAACAATGCTGCTATTATATATATTATCACTTTTCGAGCCATGTAAATCCTCAAGTTTATTTATCACGCTTTGAAGTCGTATTAATAAAATTTTATTACATAAATATAAAATTTCAAGTCTTGAGAAGTCTATATGCTTTAGCGCTTGTAATTAT
>JAJQFK010000016.1 GCA_021201175.1 Candidatus Gastranaerophilales bacterium
ATCATGATAGCACAAAAAATATTTATAAAAGCAAATTAAATTTAAAATTACAAATAGCTTCGATTTAATGTAAAAATTATCACCCTTGATAGAGCAAGTGAGCGGCTTGTTTGAACTGCAAAGCTAAATCTATGAATCGGATTTTGTGGCAGCTGTAAGTTGGAGGTTTCTACCCCAACAATATTTTTTGGAGCGTGAATTTATTGCACGAAAAAATATTATTGCGAGGGCTTTAGCCCGCGGCAATCCCTGCCATCTATAGGATTGCTAACCAACACCTTTAAATTTAGGTGTAGCTCTGTCGATTCCGTCGCTTTCTGCTTCTTCTACTGCTTCAAGTTGTTTTTGCAGTGATGAAATTTGTGTATCAAGTCTTTTTACTTCCATTTCTATTGCATTTTCTTTTACTGATACTAAATATATTTGTTGGTTAATTTTATCTTGTTCTGCTTCATATTCCAGCTCTTTAGCGCTAATTAATGCGTTTATACTTTCTCTTGCGGATGAATCATCTGCACTGCTTAATGAAGCGTATAAATCTGCTAATTCTGTTGACTGGGATACTTGTAAGGATGACAACTGCTGATTTAAACTTAATGTTCTTGTTGCAAGATTATATTGTTCATTTGAACGTTGAGTCTGTTGTAAACTTACTGAATTTATTTGTCCGGTTAAAACTACTTTTCTTTGTGCGAATAATGCGTATCCCATTTTTTTATACCTTTTTTTTTGCTTCCTTATATATATAAAAACAAATTAATATATACAATTGCACGAAAAAGTATATACTAAAACAAGCAAAAACAGTCACAAATCCACTCCTGTCTTGCTTTCGCAGTATATATCAATCGTTACAAAAATTAACATATGTCGGTCATATATAAAATTTAAAAATTTATCCATGCATTAAGTCATCATAATTGAGATTACATTCTCTTTCTGTCTTGTTTTTCAAGGCTATTCAAATCATTTAGATACATTTGTAAACACAGTAGTTCTCTATGATGATGTTGTAACAATTGCGTATAACTATGCAAATAATGAGATTGTAGACATTCCGCTCAAAGAATTAAAAAACTCATCCGATAGTGTTCGGATGAGTCTTATAAACTGGGCGTGAAGAGACTCGAACTCCCATGCCGAAGGCGCCAGATCCTAAGTCTGGTGCGTCTACCAATTTCGCCACACGCCCATATTTCATGACTGATATTACAGAAAAATTAATTGTTTGTCAACTTCATGTACAGGTTAATATCTTATAAAACCAAATAAGTACTCTATATTATAAAAATTGCTTTTATATAAAACTAGTGTGAAGAAACATTACGGAAAAAGTCTTTTATTTTTATAGCCGTATACTATATAAATCGCAAGACCAATAGCAATCCACAAAAGAAAATACAGTGCGGAAATACCTCCGGAGATGCCCTTATAAAGCATAAAACAAGAACATAAAATAATACCGAATATCGGAAACCAGGGACAAAACGGAACTTTAAACGGTCTATATCTGTCAGGTTCTGTTTTTCTGAGTATAAGCACTTCAATACAAATAATTACAAAAGATGCAAATGTACCGTAATTACATAATTCGGCGGAAATATTCAAATCCATAAACAAAGAACCTAATATGACAATTAAACCGGAAATCCAAGTTATAATATAAGGAGTTTTATATTTTTTATGGACTTTCATAATATTTTTCGGAAGAAAATTATCTCTGGCAATTGCGTAAAAAATTCTTGTTGTACCAAGCTGGTAAACCAGGAGTACAGATGTGAGCGCACATAAAGCGCCAACCGAAATACATCCTGCATACCAGTTTTTGCCAATCATTCTCATTGCATGAGCTAAAGGGGCTTGAATATCTATACTTTTAATAGGAATAATTCCTGTTAAAACAAGGGCGACAGAGATATATAAAATTGTACAAAAAATTAAAGTGCCAATTATTGCGACAGGTAAATCTTTTTGAGGATTTTTCGTTTCCTCGGCAGCTGTTGAAATTGCGTCAAATCCAATATATGCAAAAAATATTATGAATGTTCCGGAAATAATACCTTCAAAGCCATTCGGCGCAAACGGAACCCAGTTTTCAGGCGCAACATATTTAGAACCGACAACCACAAATGATATTATTATTGATAAATTAACAAAAACCATAATTGCAGCGACTCTTGTTGATTCTTTTATCCCTTTTATAAGCAGTACAGTGAGAAATAAAACTATAAATATAGCAGGAATATTAATAGCAAATGGAACTTCTAATCCAAACGGAAGATTTATAAACGGCATTTTATCGTGCACATCCATGCCGTATTTATCGCACATTGCATAAATTGAACGAAAATCGTTTCTTAACCAAATAGGGAACTGCGTCACAAAATCAGGGAGAATATGTTTAAATCCTTTTAAAAGCTGAGCAAGATATCCTGTCCAGGCTGTAGCAACAGTGATATTCCCTATTGCATATTCTAGCATAAGAATCCAGCCGACCATCCACGCCATAAATTCACCCATTGTTGCATAAGTAAAAGTATAAGCACTTCCGGCAACGGGAATCATTGCTGCAATTTCAGAATATGATAGTGCCGAAAATAAGCTTGCGAGTGCCGCTAAAAGCATGGATATAATTATGGCAGTTCCGGCTCCGGCGCCGTCGCTGCTGCCGGCTATCGCGCTTCCTATTATTGTAAATATCCCTGTTCCGACAACCGCACCAATACCTAATATAAGCAAATCAAATATATTCAACGTCTTTTTTAATTCCGTAGATTTACTCTCAGCAATAAATTTTTCAGTATCTTTTCTGCTGATAATATTTTTAAATATATTTGATAATATTTTTTTCATATTTCCCATTGTGTTTATTATAAATCAAACATATTTATTGTATTATTAAAAAAAAGGAATTTTGTTTTGAATCAGCTTAATATAAAAAACTATGCCCATTTAGGAGATGCAGTTTATGAGGTTTTTATACGTGAAAAAACTATTTTCTTAACTTCAAATTTAAACAAGCTGCATAAATATACGGTACATTTTGTAAATGCTGCTTTTCAGACAGAACTTTATGATAAATTGACACCTTTTTTGAGCAATGAAGAATTAGAATTAGCAAGGCGAGCCAGAAATATTCCATTGTCTCCCTCAAGAAAAGTTGATAGACATTTACATTCAACCGCAACATCTCTGGAGGCTGTATTGGGATATAATTATTTGCACAACAAAACAAGATATACTGAACTTTGTAAAATAATGGAGAAGTTAATCGATTTTAATAATTACGTCAATTTGTAAATTAATTTAAAATGTGCTAGTATTTAAGCTATGAATTTTCTGTATTTTGCTTATACGTTTATTATATTGTTGGGTATTATTGAAAAGAATTACATTGTTACTTCAATAGCTGTATTAACAATGCCTTTTGTTATATTTTATTTTAACAATGAAAAAGTAAAATCAATTATAAACTATAAAAGGCAGATAACCAGAGCACAAAAAAAGCTGGCAAAAAATAAAACTTTTGAGCCTTTTATTGATATAAATAAAGAACCCTGGTATATTTTAGAACTCATTCCCGGAATAAGGCGCCCTATTGCCAAAAAACTGGCAAATCAAGTAAGACAAAAACAAATCCATACTTTTGTTGAATATGCTAATTTTACCGGATTAGATTTACCGTTTTATGAAATAAACAAAAGAATAATAAAATTTTAGTTTTACAAATCTTAAACATATCTCTTTTTTTTACAATATAGACTCAAGTTTTTTGTAAAAAATTCCGATAAAAAAATTGGTGTAGATATGGTATTCCCTGATGTTTAATCAAGATAAAATAAGCTATGGACAATGGAAGGAAATAATCAAGTTCAGTAAGAATGAAAAGCTGAACGAAAATTCTGCATGGACACAGGAAGAAGAAAATGAATATTTAAGTTTGTTTGATGAGCTCGGGGGGGGGATACGCTGATTTAGACTATTCTGAGATTAGTGACAGCTTTTTAT
>JAJQFK010000077.1 GCA_021201175.1 Candidatus Gastranaerophilales bacterium
CGATACAGATAATTATTCAAAATCTATAAATGAAGCTTTAGACAACTTATTTAATCTTAATAATCAAAAAGAAACAAAAGAAAATAAAAAAATAAAAGATGGCGATGATATAGATTTAGATGTTTCTATATCATTGTTTGAAGCTGTAAACGGGACAAACAGAAAAGTAAATATACTTCATACGCAGCCTTGCCCGAATTGTGAAGGCAGAAAATTTATAAATGATTCATCTTGTCCTATGTGCAACGGTACCGGACAAATTTCACTTCAAAAGAAAATTAATGTAAAAATTCCAAAAGGAGTCAAGCAAGGCTCTAAAGTGCGTATAAAAAAAGAAGGAAATAAAGGTTTAAACGGCGGCAAAGACGGTGATTTATACCTTATTATTAATATTGAAAAGAATAAGTTTTTTGAAATTGACGGACTAAACCTTCTTTGTACTTTACCTATTTCTGTCACAGAAGCTGTCTTTGGAGCTGATATTCCCATTTTGTTGCCTTCCGGAAATATTACCGTTAAAATTCCTGCTATGACTTCTTCCGGACAAAAATTCAGGCTCGCCTCTATGGGGCTTGAAAATAAATCAAAATCAAAAAAAGGCGATGTTATTGTCACTGTTTTGATTAAGCTGCCGGAAAATCTATCTTCCAAAGAAAAAGAACTGTACCTGAATTTAAGTAAAATTTAAAATGACTATCCAAGAAAAGATATGATAACAAATGAGTAAGAAAGTTTTAATAAAAGAAATATTTGAATCTATACAAGGCGAGGGCGTTTATATCGGCGTTAACCAGTTATTTATAAGATTTTCCCGGTGTAATCTGCATTGCAGCTATTGTGATACTGATTTTAAAAGCAATCTTACAGAATATACTACAGATTCACTTTTAGAAAAAGTTAACCATTATAAAAATATACATTCAATCAGCCTTACAGGCGGCGAACCTCTGAGCGAAACCGATTTTTTACAGGATTTCCTTCCGCTATGCCGCCATCTGATTTATCTTGAAACAAATGGTACACTATTTGAACAACTTGAAAAAATTATTGATTATATTGATATTATATCAATGGATATTAAATTGTTTTCTTCTTCTCAAATGCCGAATTTATTTGAAAAACACACTCAATTTGTTAAAACTGCATTGAAATATAATAAAGAATTATTTTTAAAAATTGTTTTTAATGAAAAAATAACAGATTTTGAAATAATCAATACTATTAACCTTGCAAAGAAATATAATCTTTTGATTATTCTTCAACCGCAAATGGACGGTGATATCCTGAATTTACCTTCTAATGTGATTAATAATGTATTTTACAGATTTATACGTTTATATCCAAATGTCCGGCTGATTCCTCAAGTCCATAAATTTATTAATGTTCAATAACTATAAAATCTTTTGAAAGTTTATTTTATTGTTACTTTCAATATATGTATGGAGTTTTTCAATAAGTGACGGAGAAAAATTGTAATTGTTATCAGCGGGAATGATTTTTACAAAAGAATTAACCCCGTCCTGCTCGGACACGGAAGCTATAAATTCCTTTGTGTATGCTTTAAATAACACACTACCTGTCTTAAACTGGATTTCTTCAATAAGATAATTATTCTCGCTTATAGCCGACAACAAAAGATATAATAAATTTTCAGAGGAAGTTTTATAAGACTTTGAAAAATCCCCTGCCGAAATTCCGCTTTTTATTGCATTACTTACAGGAATAGTGCTTTCAGCATATACTTTTTGTTCTATACAAAATGCAATTATTATAAATATGGCTGTTAAATATTTCTTCATTATATCTCCATCCATGTTCTTCCTGCATAAATATCTACTTTTAAAGGAACAAGAAACGGCTGTTCTAACTCCATTGCCTTTTGAACCAGATATTTAACCTCATCTAATTCAGTATTTACTGTTTCAATAACAAGTTCATCATGCACCTGTATGATTATTTTTGATTTAATGTTATTTTTTATAAAGTCATTTTGGAGCCGAATCATTGCAAGTTTCATAACATCTGCCGCAGTACCTTGTATTGGAGCATTAATAGCCGCTCTTTGCGCTGCTTCTTGTATTTTTCCGTTAGTGCTTAATAACCCCGAACTCAAATATCTTTTTCTTCCGTATATTGTTTCTGAATAACCGTGAGCATAAGCAAATTTTATAGTATTTTCCATATAATTTTTTACTTCGGGATATGTGTCAAAATACCTGTCTATGAAATTTTGTGCTTCCGGAACTGATATACCTAAACTTGAAGCCAGTCCGTAACGTGATTGACCGTAAACAATACCAAAATTTACAGCTTTCGCTTTTGTTCGCATTTCTTTTGTTACTTCGTCCGGCGATACGTCAAAAATCTTACTTGCAGTCGTCGTATGTACATCTTCATCATCACAAAAAGCTTCTATTAAATTATCATCTCTTGATATATGTGCAAGCAATCGTAATTCTATCTGCGAATAATCAGCCGAAACTATAAGATTATCTTTATCCTCTGCAACAAACGCCCCTCTTATTCTGTTTCCCAGCTGTGTTCGTGTCGGTATATTTTGCAGATTCGGATTTGAAGATGACAACCTCCCCGTAGTTGTTATTGTCTGGTTAAAACTTGTGTGTATTCTTTTGTCAACGGGACTGATTAAAGACGGAAGCGATTCAACATAGGTACTTTTAAGTTTAGCTAAATGTCTTTGTTCTAAAATGTCTTTTGCTATTTGGTTTTCTTCCGCAAGCGCTTCAAGTACTTTTGCACTTGTGGAATAACCGGTTTTTGATTTCATTCCCTTTGCTTTTAAGTTCAATTTACCGAACAGAATATCGCCAACCTGTTTTGGTGAATTTACATTAAATTTTTCTCCCGCTTGTTCGTATATTTGAGATTCAACCAAATCCAATTTCTCTTGAATTTCCGTTTCTATAGCTTTTAAACAACTTACATCAATACAGGCGCCATTTTCCTCCATTTGCGCAAGTACTAAACTCAATGGAGTTTCAATGTTATATACTAAATCTAATTCTTGTTCGTCAAGGTTTTCCTGCCAGTATTTAGTCAAAAGTAAAGTTGCAAATGCGTCGTCACAGGCATAAGAGGCTGCTTCGTTTATATCTACGGTTTCTATTGTTAAAGATTTTCCGTTATCTTTTAACAACTGTTCAAATTCAACCATTATATAATCCAAATAATCACTTGCCTGCTGTTTTAAACCGTGTTTTCTTGTTGAGTCTTTTACATAACTTGCAAGCATTGTATCAAAAATTATATTTTTTAACACCAGACCGTGTCTTTTTAAAACGTGATAATCGTATTTCGCATTTTGCAAGGTCTTTGCAATTTTTTCATTTTCAATTACCGGTGCAAGCTTGTGTACTACTTCATCTAAATCGAGCTGTTTACCTACCTGATGAAATACCGGAATATAAAAGGATTCAACCAAATCACTGTTTTCTGAAATTATTTTTACCCGATTATTTTTTGTTTGTATTTGTTCGCAAAATGCTACCGAGATACCTACAAGGTCGCACTCTAAGGGATTTATTCCGGTTGTTTCAACATCTATTGAAAAAATTGTTTGATTATTTAATTTATTTACAAGTGTATCAAGTTTTTCGGAATCATCAACAACCGTTTTTTTATGGTTATATTCTTTATGAGATGTTTCTGTAAGCATTTTACCGATTCCGAGTCCTAACTGCATTTGACCCGCGGTAATTTGTTCGGTATTTTTTTCTTCACATCCCTCTGCTATATTTGGATTCAGAGAAGCAATCTTGAAGGGTTTTAATATATTATCTGAATTTTTTAGAAAATTATAAAATTGATTCTTTTTAAAAAACTCAATTACATTATCAACATCAGGCATTTCAAGCTTTGCACAGTCAAAATCATAATCTATATCAAGATTTTTTTGAATTTGAGCAAGGTTTTTACTTAAAAAAGCTATTTCTTTTCCTTCTTCCAATTTGCGATGAAGTGCTTTTTCCTTAACCTCATTAATATCTT
>JAJQFK010000251.1:0-2922 GCA_021201175.1 Candidatus Gastranaerophilales bacterium
TTTAAGATATTCCCATTATAAAGATGCAAAAAAATACGGAATCGGAACCGGTTACGTTTACACACATGATAATACTGATTATAAACAACAGTTTATGCCCGATGAATTAAAAGATAGAAAATATTTTAAATAATCGGTTAATGTATTTATTTTGTTTAGTTGTAAAATATTCAAAGATATTATATTAAGGAGAAATTTTATGCTGAATGAAAAATTAGAACAAGCTTTCAATGACCAGATTAATGCAGAGTTTTATTCTGAATATTTATATCTTTCAATGGCTGCATATTTTGAAAGAATTAATTTGCAAGGTTTTAAAAATTGGATGAATGTTCAAATACAAGAAGAACATGCTCATGCTATGGGTTTATTTAACTATGTTCACGAAAGAAACGCTAAAGTTACTTTGCAGCAGATTGCTCAACCTAAAAATGATTGGGAGTCCACTTTAGAATTATTTGAAGATGTTTATAAACATGAACAATATATTACTTCAAAAATTAATGAACTTATAAGTATTGCAGAAGAAGTAAATGACAGAGCAGCTGTTATATTTTTGGATTGGTATGTAAAAGAACAGGTTGAAGAAGAATCTAATGTATCTAATATATTAAAAACTTTAAAATTAATTTGTAATGACAATAATTGTCTTTATATGTTTGATAAAGAACTCGCTTCAAGAGTTTATACAGCACCTGAAATTAATTAGCAAAGAGGGTTCAGCCCTCTTTTGCGTTTATAAATAATTCGTAAAATACTATAGCCGCGCTTACTGATAAGTTAAGAGATTCGACATTTTTAGCCATGTCCAGTCTTGCATTTTTGCAGGAAATATTAATTAAATCTTTTGACAGTCCGCCTGCTTCAGCTCCAAACATAATAATATATTTGTTTATAATAGCTAATTCTTTTAGTGAAATATTATTTTTTATTGAAAGAGCAGTGGAAATTTTTTTGTGTTCAGGAAATAACTTGTTTAGTTCTTCTATAGTGTGTATTAAAATAACCGGTGTTTTAAAAAAATTACCGACAGCGGAACGAATGACTTTTGGAGAATAAAGTTCAACACAATTACCGAAAAGAATAACCGCATCTATACCAAAAGCAGAAGCACTTCTTAGTATTGTCCCCAGATTCCCGGGGTCTGAAATATTTTCAAATAATGCTAATTTGTTTCTTTTTTTTATTTCAGCAGGATTTATAATCTTTTTTTTTGCAACTGCCAGTATTTCGCATACAGAATCAGTTGTAGATATTTTTTTCATAATATTTTCCGGAATAACAATTGCGAAATTTGGAATACTTTTTAATTTTACATTTTCCGTAACATAGATTTCTTTAATTTCAATTTGCTCATTTAAGCATTCTTCAACGGATTTTATCCCTTCTGCAAGAAATAATCCGGATTCTTGTCTGTATTTTTTTTGATGTAATTTTTGAATTTCTTTGATTTTAGAATTAGAAATTGGATTTACATAATGCATGCCTCAGCCTGCCATTTCATATAATAATATTTTTCATAATCTGTCAAAATGGAGAAATCGACGAGTTTTATTTCAAAAGGGAAATGCGAAAGAGTATTCATAATAATTTTATCATCTTCAAGGGAAGCAAAAACAGTATTTTCAAGCCTGATACCGCCCCATTCTTCTTTGTATATCCCGGGTTCAATAGAAAAAACAGTGTTAACCGCGATTTTTGTTTTTGCAGCATTAGAAGAAGAAACCCTCGGCGGAATTTCATGAACCGATATACCAACTCCGTGCCCTGTCCCGTGTGCAAAAGAAAACCCTTGAATTGCATTCTTTTCAATAGTATCCCGTGCCGTTTTATCTATGCTGTAATATGCGGATTTTTTCGGATACTTTTTATAATAAGCATTCAGAAACGCTTTTAATACAACGGTATAAGCCTGTTTTTGCTCATTATTAGGTTCACCTTTTATAAAAGTTCGTGTTGTGTCTGTTGAATAACCGCCTTCATAATAACCGCCATAGTCAATTAGCAGTAAATCACCATTATTTACCATTTTTTCTTTTGAAGGTGAAGTATAATGTATTATCGAGGTATTTTCGCCCGCTGCTACTATGGGTTTAAAACTTAATGATAATGCGCCGTTTTCCTTCATTGATTTTACTAATGCTTCATAGTAATCATATTCTGAATATATTGTTTCAGATGCAAGCATTTTATGAATTACATTGAGAGCTTTATCTGATCTTTCAAAGCATTTTTTTAAATGGGCAAGTTCCGAATCATTTTTAATTGTTTTTAATAATTTTAAATGACTTTTTTGAATATCATTATTTTTGTTTATCAAATTGTAATCATTAATAGAAATTTGTGAATCATCAATAAAGATTTTGGAATTTTCAATACTTTTGAGTTCGTGTTCAAATTCAGAAAACGGCAATACACTATAAAATTCGCCTATATCTTTAAGAGTGCAGTCAGAAAATATTTGCACTCCGTTTTGATTAATTATGGCTTTAGCCGGAAATACAGAACTGTAAACAAAATTAAAAGACCGCATATTTGTTAAATATGCAATATCTTCAAGCGAGGTAACAAGAATAAAACTGTTCGTTCCGGCACACTCTTTGATTATATTATATTTTTCATCACTTGTTACACCTGAAATATCATCATCTATTTTAAAGACAGTATAATTAATATCCGAATTTGATTCTTTTTTATAATCGGCAACGGGGTCAGAACTAAATAATTTAACTGTTGTATTTTTTTGTTTTAACTTTTCCAAAAGTACATCATAAAACAATTTTGAAGTTTTGGAAGCAATAACACCCAATTTAAAATAAGGCGGAATAATTTCCGTTAAACCTGTCAAATAGGATTTATCCAACGGCAGTTTAACAACTTCAACAAACTCGTGATTCACCTCGTTATCAGCCTGTTCATGGT
>JAJQFK010000251.1:2932-3987 GCA_021201175.1 Candidatus Gastranaerophilales bacterium
CATCGCCCGTGGAACCGGAGAAACCCGTAAGATGATATCTGGAGTTGATTTGCAACATATTATATTCAACTAAAAATTCGTTAGTTGAATTAATAATAATACCGTCAATATTATTATTGGATAAAAAATCTTTTAAATATTGTATTAAACCTGTATCCATTAGTCTTTTTTATCAGTTAAGTATATTAAATGGTATCCGAATTGTGTTTTAATCGGATTTGAAACTTCGCCGACATTCATACTGAATGCTGCATCTTCAAAAGATTTAACCATTTGCCCTCTTGTAAAGTAACCTAAATCTCCGCCGTTTTTGCCTGATGGACAGAGTGAAACTTCTTGTGCTGCCTGTGCGAAATCCTTACCGTTATCAATTTCTTTTTTTAATTTTAATGCTTCTTCTTCTGTTTTTACAAGTAAATGACTTGCTTTAACCGATGTAGTCATATTTTCTCCTTTTTCTTGAAGTATAGCACGATAAAAAGAAATGAACAATGATTTGAACACACCGTTTTGCGCAAAATAATCCAAGAATCAGACAGTGAACTTCTTTGCGAGAAGCGGATTTTTGCAAGAGTTGCCGTACTGCCAAGCAGGAGTTTTTTGTATATGACTTATTTAACATAATCCGGTGTCGAGCACATTCCTCATCTCGAAATTTTCTCGGACAAACTTAATGGAAATTCAAAATCCTGTCCTCCGTATGGAAAAACTATTTAACCGAGGCTAAAACATTTACCATTTCAATTGCGGATTTTGCAGCATCAGAGCCTTTATTTCCGGATTTAGTACCCGCTCTTTCTATAGCCTGTTCTATATTATCACATGTTAATACTCCGAAAATTACAGGGATTTCCGTTTCCAAACTAACTGCGGCAACACCTTTTGAAACTTCAGCGCAAACATAATCATAATGAGATGTAGAACCTTTTATAACAGCGCCCAGCGTAATTATAGCACTATATTTATTTGTTTTTGCGGCTTTTTTTGCTGTAAGCGGTATTTCAATTGCCCCCGGAACCCAAATTATATCATTTTTTTCTTCTTTTACTCCATGT
>JAJQFK010000262.1 GCA_021201175.1 Candidatus Gastranaerophilales bacterium
CGAGAGGGACAAATTCAACAGCACCGTCATTTGTAATTACATATAATCCGACAATCACAATTTCGGATGCAGATTCAAAAGAAGAATTTTCAAAACAGCTTAAAAAACACAAAGATGATATTTTAAGGATTTTCAAACAAGAATGCGAACGGCAGCTTCGGGCGGCATACTAAAAACGTGATGTAAAGGTTTTAAAACCAAATGACAGAATACTACACATATATAACAAAAGACAATGACCGTTCCAAATATTATAAATCTAAAAGCGGATATGATGTAATTCTTTTTAAAGAATCTGAAAAATATTATAAATTGGTTATTAAAACTACAAAAAACAGAAAAGAAAATTTTGTGAAATCTTTGCATTTATTAAATGCTGAACGATATTATAAATATTAAAAGCATTAAACAAAAAATAGTCTTGATTATGTGGGCTTGCTCCACCACTGTCGCCTGTTGGCTCGGTAGCAAGATTTACCGTATCAAGACTATCTGTGAACATTATAACCGATAACTATTGAAATTTCAACCCCCATGCCTTATTATTGCTAATTTTTAGCTGTTTTATTATTTGATTTATTGCCCCGAAATGCGTATCCTATACCATTTTTACATTTTTTAAATTATTAAGAAAGATTGCCGTGCTCATCCCTATTTTTGAACTATTTTATGAAAAAAAGAATATAACAAAAGATGTTTTGAATGCATTTTGAAACCCGAAATCCCAACTAAAACAATAAGAAACGAAAATACTCCTGCTAAACTTTTACAAAAAGAATACTGGGAACAATATTTTGAAATATGTGATGAGCTTCAAAGCGAAATGCAAGTTACACCAGCGCCTAGACATTATCAATATATTTCAATGGGTAAAGCCGGTGTTCAAATTGTTCAAACTGTAAATACAAAAGATAACTACGCTGCCACTGAAATTATGATTAATAACAATAAAGAAATTTTTAACAAACTTCTTGAAAATAAAAGCGAAATTGAAGAAAAACTTGGAAATTTAGACTGGCAATTCCTTGAAGGCAAAAAATCTTTCAATTACCTTTGCTCTTTTCTAAGTTTAAAGCATCTTTTTTAAAAATGTTTTTTAATTCAGTCCTTAATTCTTATAAAATCCTAATAATAATTTCACAAAATTTTTGAAAAATTTTATGTAATTCTTAAAAATTTTCAAAACGGATAGAAAAAGGACATTCCCGAAATAATCAATCTATCCGTACAACTCGCACTGCATGCCGAAAATCAATAGCAGCTTCATAAAAAGAGCGACTTTTCCAAATAATCATTCTAGCCGTTTTACCCTTAAAAAGTCCAAAAAGTCCGTTTTGCTTGACAGAAGAAATGATTATTACCTACCCCTCAAATGCCATCACAGAGCCTTAGCCTAAAAATAATCGCACCATCTGTCATAATCAAACCACTCGACAAAATACAACCCGATAATTTCGGTTACGGAATATTATAAAGAGCAAAAAGAAGTCTTATTTGAGGAATTTAGCGCACTTTGTAAAAAATTTGGTTTTGAGCTTGGCGAAATTAATTTAAAAATTATGCCCTATTTCGATTCAAACCCTATGACATTTAAACAGCTTGAAAATAATGATTTTGACGAAAATGCACTTGATTGCAAAAATTCAAGAATTGTAAGCGCAAAAGGCGTTTTTTCCTGCCCCTTTTCTGTCACGACATTAGGGCAAGAAGCGGATATTCAATAGAAAATTGTTCAAAGAAAATTTATCTTGATACAGAAAAGTGCGTAATTTGCACAAAACGAAGCACAAAAGCCTTTGCAAACGATTGGATGTAAAATATTGACCCCATAAAACATTTCCCTGATTAAAAATTTGCTCTTTTTGATTTTTTTATGTATATTGCTTTTATAAAAGGAGCAATTTTTTACGAATAAAGCAGGAATTTTATCAATACAATTTGAGCCCGTTATAAATAACAAGGAAAAAAACTTCAACACAGTTGAAAAAATAATTTCTGAAACAAATAAACCCCTTGATATGGTTCTTTTGCCGGAATTTTTTTCAACGGGAATTTCTCACAAAGGGTTTTTAGAACTTAATGAAGAAGAAAATGCTTCCCCCGCGCTTGATTTTATAGCTTTTCTTTCAAAAAAATATAATACAAATATATTGGCAGGCACAATTATTGAAAAAGAAGGGGATAGGCTTTATAACACTTCTTATATCATAAACAGAAGCGGCAAAATTGAGGCAAAATACAGAAAAAACCACCTTTTTAATTATTTTGGAGGAAACGAAGGCGCCGTTATTACAAAAGGCGAATGCATTACGCTTGCCGAGCTTGATTTTGCAAAAATTGGAATGAGCATATGTTTTGATATAAGGTTTCCAATTCATTTTAATAAACTAATAAAAGCGGGGGCAGAAATCATCGTTTGTCCGAATGCATGGTGCGCACCTAAAAAAGAGCCTGAAATTGCAAAAATAAGAAAAGAAGAATTAAGAGCATTTATGATTGCAAGGGGGTCTGAAAATCTTGTATATTTTGCGGGTTCATCTTTGCAAGGAAACCTTGGCGACGGGCTTATCGGCGCCGGAAATTCAATTATAGTGTCGCCTTTCGGGGAAGTTCTTGCTTTTGCAAACAAACAGAATGAAGGAATTTATGCTGAAATTGATTTAGAAATTGTAAGAAAATTAAAAGCAGAGTTTCCTGTATATAATATCAATTAAATTCTTTTAGAAAATCAGCTATTACATCCATTAAAGCCTGAATATCGTAAGGCTTTGGAAGATAATAGTCAGCACCTTTTGCAAGAATGGATTTTTTATCTAAAATTGTTGTGGAAAATATAATAGCAGGCATTTTTCCGTCCGCGGCAGAATAATACCTTTTTGTGTTATTAAGTGCTTCAAATCCTTCTTTATTGGCATCTGTGCCGTAATCCAAAACAATTAAATCGGGCTTATAGCTTTCCAGACAATCAAAATATTTTTCATACGTATCGCAAACCATTGCATCAAACCCGTTTATAAGGCAGCTTGTTTCAACAAGAAGCCTTAGCGCCTCATCTTTTTCCATAATCAAAATTCTTTTTTGCGCAGGCATATTGACTTTTCCGTACAGTTTCGGGCGCTCTATTATATAGGAAGATTTTTTTGATTTTCTTAGGATTATTTGAAAAACAAGGTTGCAAAGTAACCGGTTTGAAAGAGGTTAAATCGCAATACACCGATTTTAACACTCAAGAATATAAAGTTGTAAGTGCAGATTTATTAATATCTTGTTTTTGAATACTAGATAACATTTCTTGTATAGTTTTTGAACGGTCATTAGGACATGGTTTTTGATTGTGAAATTCAAGCCAACAATCAATGTATTTTATTACTTCTTGCACCGTTGGAATCTTTCCTCCCGTTTGTTTTTGATGAAGTTGCAAGTGCAATTTTTCATTTCTGTTCATCCACGCAGGACGATTTTCGATTGACGTTCCAATGTATGATGGCATTAATTTTTCAAATTCTTCCTGAAATTCCCTAAAAAATCTTTCAATTACTTTTGCTCTGGCATTATATGGTTTTGCAAAAACAGAGTGGATATTTAAATTTGCATACACTCCGTTAAAGCCATCTTCTGTAAAATCTGTATTTTGAAAGAAACGGGATTTAAATGCTCTGCCGTTATCCTGATAAACTACTTTCGGAATAACTCCGAGATTTAAAATAGAATTTCTTAATGCACTTGCGATACATTGAGTATTCTCCGTCATCATTATTTCATACCCGACAAGTGCTGTTGACTTCCAGTCTAAAAAACCGACAAGTGTTGCTCTAGTCGGTTTTCCTGTAAAAGGATTAATCACTTGATAATTTAAAACATGTCCGTCTGCAATCAAAATGTCGCCGACCTCAATCTTTGATAAATCTCTTTCAATATACGGTTCAACTTTATCGTGGTATGCTTTCAT
>JAJQFK010000063.1 GCA_021201175.1 Candidatus Gastranaerophilales bacterium
AGTAAAGATTTTATTCTTATTATATTTTATGTTTGATTCTTTTTTCAATGATTCTTTTGAAATTTTTTCTTCATATTCTTCAGCTTCCTTAACAAATTTTTTATAGCTTTCGTATCTGGATTTATCCATAGTGTTTTTTATCTTATCAGCGCCGCAGCCGGTTTCATCAATATGTACGCAATTTTTATATTTACATTTAAATTTTTTGTCTTTAAACTCTCTAAAAAGATTTTGGATTTCGACCGGAAGCAAGAAGTTGAAGGTTAAATGCGAAAAACCGGGAGTATCTGCAATAAAAGAATTTTCTTCCAGAAAAATTAATTCACAATGTCTTGTAGTATGCACGCCTCTTTTGGTTTTCTCGCTTACCGGACGTGTTTTCAGACGGGAATTATTGAGTATAGCATTTATCAATGAAGATTTTCCGGCTCCTGAAGAACCGCATAAAATTGATGAATTATTTTTAAGAATCGGTTTTAATTCTTCAAGCCCTGTTTTTTTCAGGGCAGACGTAAAAATAATTTTATACTCTAAAGGTTCATATATATTAACTAACAATTCTTTTAATTCCGGATTATCAGAAATATCTTCTTTATTGAAGCAAAGAACAGGCTTAATTTTATGATATTCACAATGAGCAATATATCTGTTTAATTGTTCAAAATTTAATTCAGGTTCTTTAAGGGCGGAAACAATTATTGCTTGTGATATGTTAGCAGCTTTTGGACGGGATATAAGCGAAGTTCTGGTTTGAACATCACTTATAAATGCCTGCATAGCCCCCTCATCAAACTGTTCCAGTTCAACAAAATCGCCCGTATATACTTCTTTTTTTTGCTTTTTTAAAATTCCTTTAAGTTTAGATTCTACAATGCCCTTATCGGTTTTAACATAATAAAAGTCAGAAAAAATTTTAATTACCTGTCCAATCATAACAGAATATTACAACAAAAAACGCATGTTGAAAATAACTAAAATTTTTGGAATAATATTAAGTTTTTTTTACAAACCATATTTAATAATTAATTATTTTTACGATATAAATTAGAAGAAATTATAAGTGGATAGAAAAGAGAAAAACATGGTAGAAACAAAGAAAATTGAAATTCCTGTAGGAGGTAAAACAGTTACTATAGAAACAGGAAAGTATGCGAAATCAGCAGCCGGATCGGTTACAGTAAGGTGCGGAGATACAATGTTATTCGTGCATTGCTGTGTTAGTCCGGAACCAAGAGTAGGGATAGATTTTTTCCCGTTATTAATAGATTATGAAGAAAGAATGTCGTCAATAGGACGTATTCCCGGCGGATATAACAGATCGGAAGGAAAAGCAAGCGATAAGGCAATATTAATATCCCGTCTAATAGATAGACCTATAAGACCCTTATTTCCAAAAGGATATAGAAACGATATACAAATAGTCGCGCAATTATTTAGTTACGATCAGGAAAATCAACCTGATACACTTGCAATGTTAGGTGCTTCATGCGCACTTATGCTTTCAGGTGCTCCTTTTGAAGGTCCTATCGGGGCTGTTAGAGTTTCTAAAGTTGATGGGCAGCTTGTTGCGAACCCCACACATCAGGAAGCCGATAAGTCTGATTTGGATATTGTTGTTGCCGGTACTCACGACAGTGTAATAATGGTTGAAGCAGGATGTAAATTCGTTACGGAAAATGACATAATGGAAGCTGTAGAATTTGCACAGGTTGAAATAAGAAAACAGTGTGAAGCGCAGGTTAAGTTTGCACAGGAATGTGGTGTACAAAAACAAGAATTTGTTAATCCATACGATACTTCGGAACTTAAAAAAATTATTGATGAAACTGCTCATGACATAATTTTTGATGCATATCATAATTTTGACAGAAAATATAGACAGGAAAAACTTGATGAAGCTAAAAAACTGGTAAAAGAAAAAGTTGAGGCACTTCCTGAGGATCACTATATTCATCAAATTATTGAAGAAACAGGAATCGATTTTGTAGCAGAGGAATTTAAAGCGGCAGAAAAGAAAATTATGCGCGCTATGATTCTTGATGAAGGAGTAAGGGCTGACGGAAGAAAACCGAATGAAGTAAGACCAATCTGGTGTGAAGTCGGAGTTATACCAAGAGCACACGGTAGTGCGGTATTTACAAGAGGACAAACTCAGATATTATCTGTAGCTACACTCGCAGGTCCCGGTATGGCGCAAGAACTTGACGGCGTTGATCCGGAAACTAAAAAAACATATATGCATAAGTATATATTCCCCGGATTTTCCGTAGGAGAAGTTAAACCTTTAAGAGGTCCGGGCAGACGTGAAGTCGGGCATGGCAATCTCGCTGAAAGAGCTAATGTTCCTGCACTTCCGTCACAAGAAGAATTCGGTTATACAATAAGAGTTACATCTGATGTATTAGAATCTAACGGTTCTACATCAATGGGTTCAACATGCGGTTCATCAATGGCATTAATGAATGCGGGTGTTCCGGTTAAATGTATGATTGGCGGTGTTGCAATGGGTATGATTACCGAACCTGATAGAGAACCCGTTGTATTAACAGATATACAAGGAATTGAAGATTTTCTGGGTGATATGGACTTTAAAGTTACCGGTAATGATGACGGTATAACGGCTCTTCAAATGGATATGAAAGCAAAAGGCATTGCAAATGATACCTTGAGAAAAGCGCTGGCACAGGCAAAAGAAGGCAGACTTCATATTCTTTCAAAAATGAGAGAAGTAATAACAGAACCTGCAAAAGAATTATCGCCCTATGCTCCAAGAATATTTACAATGATGATTGCTACAGAAGATATAGGAACTGTAATCGGACCCGGCGGTAAGAATATAAGAGGTATCATAGAAGCATCAGGTGCCGAAATCGATATTCAAGATGACGGAAGGGTTACAATTACTTCTAACGACAAAGAAGGTGCTGATATTGCAATAAATATGATTAATCAAATGACTTTTAAACCGGTTGAAGGTTTGGTTTGCAAAGGTAAGGTTGTAAAAATCATGCAATTTGGCGCATTTGTTGAACTGGCTCCGGGTAAAGACGGTATGGTTCATATTTCGCAAATATGCAAAGAAAGAATAGAAACAATAGAAGGCAGACTTAATGTTGGTGATGTTGTAACTGTTAAGATTATCAAAATTGATGACCGCGGCAAAGTAAGCCTTACTATAAAGGGCGTTACGGAAGAAGAAGCTGCTAACTGTCAATAAACATTACAAAACTAATATATAAGCAGTCCGAAAATATCAAAATACTTTCGGACTGTTATATTATAATCAATAAAAACAGGTAAAAATTTGAACAATAATTTAAAATATAATTGTATATTCGGCGGAGGCGGTATTAGAGGTATGTGCTATATTGGCGCCGTTGAAGCATTAAAAGAATTTAACATAGAAATTGACTCGATTGCAGGTTCTTCTGTCGGGGCGGTTTTTGCTTCGCTTTTTGCAGCCGGCTGCAGCATTGATGAAATAAAAGAACTGTTTTTCGAGTTTAATATGAATATGTTTAGAGATATAAATATTAATCTCTTTTCGGCGGATATATCCATAAGTAAAGGCGAAATTTTTTATGAATGGGTAAGAGAGAAAATCGGAAAAAAATTTTTCGGCGAAAACTATTCCAAATCAGATGAAAGAAAGGTAACTTTTAAAGATTTAAAAAAAGATCTTAATATTTTGACTATTGATATAAATACAAATACCCCGTTTATTTTTTCAAAAAAAAATACGCCTGATGTAGAAATTGCATTTGCAGTCAGGGCATCTGCAAGTCTTCCGGGCTTGATGAAACCTGTAAATTATAATCATACAATGCTTGTTGACGGTGATTTAATAAAAAGCTGGCCGGCATGGAAAATATATAGCGATTTCAACAATTCATCTTCGAGAATATTAGAATTTCGCCTGGAAGGCTCAAAAGACGGCAC
>JAJQFK010000120.1:0-2229 GCA_021201175.1 Candidatus Gastranaerophilales bacterium
GTTCACTATTCTAAGACCAATAATATAAATATAAAAGGTATTATTATCAATAAATTTCAACAAGATACAAATAATCCCGCCTCGAAAAATTTTATTAATGAACTTTCAATGTATACCGATACCAAAATTCTCGGAACGGTTAAAGAACTTGAAGAAATAAACCCTAAGAGCATTTTAAAGGAATTTGATAAATTTAAATTCATATAAATCGGCGCGGCATTAAAGCATACAAATTGAAACTATAAGTCTTTTTCTTCAATTTGTTTTAAGTATTTTTTTATAGATTTTTTCTTTTGTTTTGGCTGCTTACTATTCTTTTTCCCGAATTTTTCAGGGTTCTTTAATATTGTTTTCTTAAATTCAACTTCTGAATCTTCGGTTCCTACCAGCATTGAAAGTAAGAACATTGTATTTTTTCTGATTGAATCATAGCCAATTGTAAGTCTTGCATAATCAGGACCAACACTTACTAAAATACGATTTTCCTGAAACGTATCATCAGATTTTACATCTTTATTCATTGCAATTGAGGCCAGATACCCCAAAGAAAGATATTTACAAACTTTTATACTTTCTATCAAAACAACATTTGAACGTCCATAACGATATCTGTCAAATTCAAACGGAGAATTGCCGGCAATTGCAGTTTGGTAATAAATCAAAGACTGTTGCCACGGACCTACTTTTGTCATAATTGAAGGACCTATACGAAACAGTCCGGTTACATCACCGGTTGTATATGTAGTAGCAGCCGTTTGAGCAACTAATCCGGTCGTTAAACTTACATTTCCTTCATCATTTTCATATTTATAAACCGGTTTAAATGTCTGTGTCATCCATCTGAATCTGCCTTCTGCATCTCCAAAATCTTTATTTCCGTTGTTATCAACAAAAACTCCGGCTGTATACATTTGAGAAAAATTCAATCTCAAGTCTTTTACATAATCAGATCTTGAATATGCAAGATTCGCTGAATATTTGGGCATTCTGTAACCTAAAAACCATTCATTTTGATTTGTATATTTAGAATAATTCAACATCAGCCCCGGCCCGAGCTTCTGTCTGCCCCTGATTAACAATGCATCTTTTGATGTGCCGTATGCAACTTCTGTCATATTATATTCATTTCTAAACCTTGCAATACCGCCCAGTCCCCATTTTTCCTTACTGTATGTTACTATAGGCGCGAGTTTTAACGTAGAACCGCCG
Organism: Candidatus Gastranaerophilales bacterium; assembly: GCA_021201175.1. Lineage (GTDB taxonomy): Bacteria > Cyanobacteriota > Vampirovibrionia > Gastranaerophilales > Gastranaerophilaceae > Avigastranaerophilus. Next base: position 1,210 of record JAJQFK010000120.1, read on the forward strand.
GGCACATTTAATACAATTGCAGGGCCGACATGCATACCTAACATTGTTTCAGAACCAAATTCCGGCAAATTTGTTTCCATACTTGCATGGTTTTTATTTGAAACTATCTTAACAGACGGAATTGCACCTATTTTACGGTTTTTTAAATATAAATCAGCATTTTTTAATGTTATTACTTCATGGTCATCTTTTGAATCAATATAAATAGTTTTTGCTTTTAATTTATATACCCCTTTTTCCAAATAATCCTTATCTACTTGAGATTTATTAGTAGATAACCCGCCCTGATCAACGTATCCGGAAAAAGATGTAGCTCCAAACCTCATAACTTCATTTTTTAATATTTTGGCAACCCCGTCTATTTCTTCTATTTTATCCGAATACAAAAATGCTTCATTTGCAGTTATTTTTATATCTTCCATTTTAGTAACCGGCTTTTCCATCCAACCGTCAGGTTTATTCAAATCCAGCTTTATAAAATCGCCTTCTGTTTCGGAATCTTGAGAAGATAAAACTACATTTTCATGCGCTTTTAATATATTTCGGTCATAATTAAACACAATTTTGTTTGCGGTTAAAGTTGTATTCTGATCTTTAAAATCTATTTTAGCATTTCCGATAGCTTCTATTTCATATTTTTCGGGATAATACTCCATATAATCTGCTGTTAATTGCAAAGCAGGTTCTTTTTCCGTCAAATTATAATCATCATTACCGGAACTTTTATTTTTCTTTCTATTTTTAAGGAAATAGAAATTATCTCTCCATGAGCCTTGCTCATTGCTGTTGTTTATTTTTTCGAGTTCTTTTTCGGCTTTTGCCTTCTCGCGTTCTTCTTCTCTTAATGCTTTTTCTTTTTCGGCTTTTGTCATCGGACGTTTTACCGGAGTTACAAATGTATTTTCTTCAATATCCGCGGGGTCGTTTTGTTTTGAAGGAGCAGTTTCTTGTGTTTTATCCGGAATTTCTTTAACTTTTTCCTTTTTAATTTTAAATTTTTTGTTTTTGAAAATATTAAAT
>JAJQFK010000120.1:2239-3288 GCA_021201175.1 Candidatus Gastranaerophilales bacterium
ACGACAAAAACCGATCAACACCTAATTCAGGATAATAGTCAACTGCTGAAGCACTATTAAATGTTGTAATAAACAATATTAAAATTATAATTAATTTTCTTTTTTTATTCACTTTAAATTACCTTATAGAAAATTGTTTGGATTTTGGGGTTTCCCGTTTATACGAACTTCAAAATGGCAATGAGGTCCGGTTGAATATCCGGTAGAACCAACAAGACCTATAACTTGCCCTTTGGTTACATTCTGCCCTGCAAGAACTTTTTGTTGCGACATATGTGCATACAAGGTTGTTGTTGGTTGTCCCGTACAATTACCGTGGTCTATAATTACAACTTTTCCGTAACCGCCGTACCAACCCGAATATATTACTTTACCTGAATTTGAAGCTCTGATAGGAGTTCCTGAAGGGGAGGCATAATCAATACCTGTATGAAAACTTTTTGTTTTAAATATCGGGTGAACCCGCCAACCATAGGGTGATGTTATTCTGTATCCTGATGCTATCGGCAGTATAAAGCCCGAACCTGCAACTACAGCACTGTTTTTTGTTGACCTTGATATTATTGAAGCCAATCTGTCAGACTGCTTTTTTAATTCTTTTTCTGAACGTTCATAAGCCCGCTTATCATTTTGAATTTTTTCTATCATGGACTTATTCTGACTTATCGTCTGCTTTATGTTTGAGTTTTCCCGATTCATATCATTGATAATTTTAGAGAGTTGTTTTTTCTCCTGTTCCACTTTTTGTTTTAAAATTGCAATATTTTTTGCTTCACTTCTAAGTTCAGTCATTTTCTTTCTGTCAGATTGAATTATTAAATTTTGATAGTATATTCTATCCAAAAATTCACTTATACTGTTTGTAGATATCAATAAATCCAAAATTAAAGAATGCTTTGTTTTATATATACATCTTATTCTCTCGGCAGAAGCGCTTTGTCTTTTGTTATATTGCGCAATATAAGAATTTAATTCCGACTGCAAAGCGGTAATATCTCTTTGTTTGGCATTATATTTTTCTTTGGATTTTCTTAGTGCATTTTGATTTT
>JAJQFK010000120.1:3298-3911 GCA_021201175.1 Candidatus Gastranaerophilales bacterium
TACTTAATTTACTTGTTTCTATTTTTTCGAGTCTTGCCAAAGAATTAATTTTTTGTTTAAGTACTTTTCTTTCTTTTTCAACATTTTTTATTTTTTGCGTGTTTGTTTCAGCATAAATTGTTCCGCTTGTAAAAATAAACGAAACAAAAAATATTATAAGTATTGATATAAGTTTTTTATACCTTAATGTCATGGCATTCCCGCATTAAATTTTTATGTCATTACCATCCAGAGCATGGAACCGAATGTCCATAGCAAAAAGCATAATATAATTGCAGATATAATAATTTTTTTATTTTTTCTGAAAAATTCCATAATTATCCCCAAGCCGATTGGTAACTCTCATTTATAATTTTACCCTAAAAATCTGACAAGACAAATATATTTACCGATTTTTAACATTTACATTTATAAATGCTGCTTTCTGTGATTATTATGTCACACTTTTCATCAAAACTATCAGGGCAGATATTATTTTCTATTAAATCTGAAAAACATAAAATAATTCTTTTTTGTTTTGAACCGTTTTGTTTGAAAAATCGGTCATAAAACCCTTTTCCGTATCCGATTCTATAACCGTTTTTATCACAGCATAAAGCCGGTACTATTATAA
>JAJQFK010000169.1 GCA_021201175.1 Candidatus Gastranaerophilales bacterium
GGAAGGGGTGGTGGCAAGTCACAAAGTATAGCAAGAATAATTCTCTGGTTATCTGAACAAAGAAAAGTACGGGTGTGTTGCGGACGTGAAACGCAGGCGACAATTTCGGACAGTGTATATAAAATATTTAACGATTTAATTAATGACTATAATTTAAATTTTACTATAAAATCAAACAAAATAATTCATAACACCTGTTGTTCAAGTATTATATTTAAGGGATTCAGAGAACAGGGCAGAGTTAATATTAAAGGGCTTGAAGGGATAGATATCTTATGGATTGATGAAGCTCAAGCTATTACAAAATCTACTCTTGATGTGATAATCCCAACTATAAGAAAAAAAAATTCAATAGTGATATTTACAATGAACAGATTGGTTCGTAATGATCCTGTATATTCTGAGTTCGTATCCAGAGATGATTGTCTTCATATAAAAATAAATTACTATGATAACAAGCATTGTCCCCAAAAACTTATAGATGAAGCTCTAAGATGCCAAAAGAGAAATATTTTAGATTATGAATATATATGGGAGGGCAATCCGCTGGATAAAACAAATGATTTCCTATTCTCTGCCATAAAACTTGACAAAGCAAAAAATATAATCTTTAAAGATGAAAACTATAGAAGAATACGTTGTATGTCAGTTGATTTGGCGGGGAATGGGGGTGATTTGTGTGTGGCAAGCTTAATAGAGGCAAAAAGTACTTCTCAATGGTCTTTAGAAAAACAGGAACATTGGAATGAACCTGATACCGATATTACTAAAGGTAAAATAATTAATTTATATTCTATGTGGAAACCGCAGTTGTTGATTTTAGATGCAGACGGGCTCGGATATTCCATATATGTGAGTATAAAAAATGTGATATCAAATGCAATAAAATTTAACGGCGCTGCCGCAAGTAAACGTCCTAATGCTCTAAATAGACGTGCAGACGGATATTTAACTCTAAAAGATTTTATTGATAATGAGTGGTTAAAAATTTCTTCGGATTTTACTATATCCCAGTTGGAATATATAAAAAAATCATATAAACCCAACGGACAAATTTTTATTCAATCCAAAAAAGATATGAAATCAGAACAGGGAGAAAGCCCTGACTTCGCTGACAGCCTTATGATGGGTATATATGCAATTAATTATTATTCGTATCTTATAGATGAGGTTGAAGAAGCTGTTGTACTTGATTCTAATTTTGACCCTTATGAGTGATAACAAAAAATGAAAGGAGAAACACTATGGCAATATGGAATGAGGCGGAGCACCCGAGAGATGATGAAGGAAAGTTTACCGAAAAAGGAAGCGGAGTATCGGCTGAAGAAAAATATAAAGAGAAAATGCAGCGAAGGGCTGATATCTTATATGACCGTAATGCAGCTTATATAAAAAAATATTATGGAAGCAACAAGGAAACAGATATTATAAAAAGAATGCAAGATATGGCATTAGATGATTTTGAAAATAATATATATTATAAATTACAAGAACTTTCTTATATAATGAGCAAAAACGGTAAATTTTCCGATTCCGAACTTCAAAGGGCAAGAGATTTTATACACAATGGTGAGGGGTTTAGAAATATAGCATATAGACCAACACCAAATGACGTTTTAACTATTGGCTACGGACATACCGGAAAAGTTGACGGAAAACCTATAAAAGAGGGCATGGTTATAACACGAGCAAAGGCAGAAGAATTATACAGAAAAGATTTTGAAGCCCATACTACACCATTAAAAGATATACGAGTACCTTTGACAAGCAACCAAAAAATAGCACTTGCAAGTTTAATATACAATATTGGCGTTAAGGAATTTACTGAAGGATCCAAAATTCCCGAAAAATTAAATGCAGGTGATTATAAAGGAGCCGCTGATAGATTTGATGTATATGTAAAACAGACAAATAAACAGACCAAAAAAAAAGAGGTTCTAAAAGGATTAGTAAACAGAAGAAAGAGAGAAAAGGAATTATTTTTAACTCCGGACGGAGAGTGATAACACATTCTCCGTCTATTTAGAACATAATGCATTAAAATATATTTCTCCGTTTTTTGTTTCATAATAAGAAGCAAAAACGTTATAATTATCCGGTTCATCTTGTAATATTCTGCCATTTTTATCAAATGATTTTACATGCACAATGTCAACAATATCTTCATTACAATAGGCATCTCGTTTTATAATTTCATAGTATACGGGAATATCATCAACTTCATATAAATTATTATCTTCGGAAGCGAATATTAAAAACCAGGCAGATACTATATTATGTTTACCTTTTGTTATAGAATTTACATCAACATATATATCATCAGATAATTGCACCCATTTAGGGGGTAGGTTTTTCTTGCTTGCAGCCAAAGAAACAGGTACAACAGAACCTAACAATACAAGTATACACAATATATAAAATAACTTTTTCATATCAATCACTTTAGCATAATTATGATTAATTGTATAGTTCAAACATAAGGAAATTGGTATTTTAACTATTTAGAACATAATGCGTTAAAATATATTTCTCCGTTTATGACACCTCCGGGTCCTGAACAAACATCATAATTATTAGGTTCATCTTGTAACATTCTGCCATTTTCATCAAAGGACTTTATATGCATAAGAGCAAGACCATTCGATTTACAATCAGCCTCATATTTTATAATGTTATAGTACACAGGAATGCTGTTAACATAATATAAATCATTATTTTCAGAGGCAAATTCTGAAAACCAAGCTGATACAATATTATATTTATTTTTTGTTACAGAATTTATATCAATATATATATCATCAGATAATTGTACCCATTTAGGGGGTAGGTTTTTCTTGTTTGCAGCCAAAGAAACAGGCACAACAGAACCTAACAATACAAGTATACACAATATATAAAATAACTTTTTCATATCAATCACTTTAGCATAATTCTGATTAATTGTATAATTCAAATTTAGGAAATTGGTATTTTAACTATCTAGAACATAACGCGTTAAAATATATTTTTCCGTTTGTAAATTCGGGGAATACATAGAAATCCCGATTATCCGGCTCATCTTGCAATATTCTGCCATTTTCATCAAATGATTTTATATACTTACGAGTAATAACATTGTATTTGCATAATGCTTCAATTTTTATGATGCTGTAAGATACCGGAAAACCCGCCGCATTAGGTAATTCAGTGTTTTCGGAAGGAAATATTTTAAACCATGCATACGTAGCCCCTTTTCGTGTGGTTAAAGAACGTTTATTCATATAAATATTGTCAGCTAACTGCACCCATTTTCGATTACTCTCTTGTTTTTCGGCAGCCAATGAAACAGGTACAACAGAACCTAAGAATATAAGTATAAACAATATAGAAAATAACTTCTTCATAATCTTGTATTATATCATAATATGAAAAAATAAGAAATTTTATTATATAAAAGGAATTTGTTATTTACATTATCTTGCCAATGTATTACATTTTTATGTAACACATTTGAACAAATTTATATTTAGACAATATCTCTTTTAAATACAATGTTCATCCCTGTAAAGCTTTATATGTACATCCGGCTCCATTCATATTGCTTGATGAATTATCTGAACAATAAGTATCATTTATAGAATAATAGTCAGTACCTTTTGCTCCCATTGGCAGAAGCTCTCCTGTTTCAATTAGTTGAAACATAAACAAATCTCTTCCTAATTGGTTCGGCTTTTTTCCGGAGCCGTTTACATCAACAGAAATGTAGAATTTCCCATAGTTTGAAGCATTCCATACATCATTTTGTATTAAAATTAGACTTCCATCATTTAATATAAATTGCCCATCATCAAAACAATACATATTAATGTAACTTTTGTTATTATATGTTTTATATGTGGTTATATC
>JAJQFK010000103.1 GCA_021201175.1 Candidatus Gastranaerophilales bacterium
GGATATTAAAGCCCCTTTGAGTAAATATAGTTATATAACAAACAAATTATCAGATACTGATATAATTAAGGAAAGTATTAATTTAATCTTAAATTCCAAAATTGATTATGAATTTAGAACGACAGTTGTAAAATCACAATTATCATTTGAGGATTTTGATGAAATCGGACAGCTTATAAAAGGTGCCAAGAAATATTTTCTTCAAAAATTTGAAGTACATTCCCAAATTTATGATGAAAGTTTAAACCATCAAAAAAGTTATAGTGATGAAGAATTTAAAGTCATTATAAATATTTTGAATAAATACATAAAGCATGTTCAGGTAAGGTAATCCCTGGTTTAATCCGGTGTCGTCCACATTTTTCGATGACCTTCTTTGATTTTCCTACATTTCTCCACGTGCCTATAACGTAGTGAATAATCAATGTTCGCGAAACAATGTCAAAACGGCATTTGTCTTTGATTTCGCTTACGGCACAGCCCCTGCAACCACCTAATGGCTTTGCCAACGGATACAGGCTTGACACGCTTCACCTTTGGTTCAGCGGTTCGCTTTGTATCATTACATAAGTCTGACGACTTATTGCATTCGGTCGGGAAACAGCGTCATTGCGAGGGCTTTAGCCCGTGGCAATCTCTGACATATCTAGGACTAGATTGCTTCGCTAACGCTCGCAAAGACGATTTCAGCCGTCCGGAATTCCGCTCCTCATCACCGAAAAATCGAGGTAACACCGTATTATATTTTTAGTTAGTTATTTGAATCTTTCCTGAGGTTAATTTTAGAATTGAAGATTTGTAAAAATCGGTATTAATATTAAGATATTCACCGAGTACCAGTATGGAAAACAAGAACTCTCTTACTTCTTCAATATTATTATTTGATATTGCAACTGTGTCTAAAAGCTGTGAAAATTGGGCATATATCTTATTAAAATACATATTTTGCGCTTCTGCAATATCTATTTTTATATCCAGTTTCCCTGCAATTTCAAATATTTTTAGTATTTTATTAAGCCTGTGTATTTCAAAGTTTTTGACAAAATTGTATATAGTTGTTTGAATTTGTTCAGAGAACAGTTTGCCCGCCGAAGATTTATCAATTTCTATTTTGAAAGCCAAAGCTTCTTCATTTATATCCTGCGCTTTTTGGAATATTACTTCATCAGTAATATTTTCAACCCCTTCATATAATTTATTAAAATCATGTGAAAGAGTATACTGTGCCGCAAGTTTATATTCAACAGGAACATTAATACCGAGTGAAATAAGCTGTTGAATATAGCTTTTACCTTCATTATATACATCTCTATAGTAATTTGAAAAGTTATCAAGCTTATCTTTCAGGGATGAAAGAAGAATTTTACTTCTATCCTCAATGATAATATCTTTTAAAGTATAATATTCGCTTCCAAAGATATTGTCTAATGCTCTAATAATTTCTGTTGTCGGATTTTTTAAATATATATCAATTAATTTCTTTGACAAATCCGAAATGTTCTCATTTTCATCATATTTCTTTATTGCACAATGGAAATCGCCTTCCGGAAACTGTAAAGAAGCAAAGAAAAAGTCTGATTTCTCAAGAGTTATTTTTGATTCAATTTCTATTCTTCCGATTGAAAATGATGTTGAACCCTTTGATACATGCTTATAAAAGTGCCTTTTTATATTATAACAGTAGATACAGGTATCATCTTTGTAATTTGTACTTAGTGAAGATATAGCCCATAAAGCGGCAATTTGTTTTATTGAAACAATTGAAGGTTTGACAAATTTTTCATAAACATCTTTACCTGTTCCGTAAGAGGAAATATTACTTCTTGCTCTTGAAAGTATTTCAAGAAACCCGGATTCTATATCTTTATCAGAAAAAGATTTAGCTATTTGCATTGCTCTTGCTGCATATTTCATAATTTGAGTTGTTTCAATTCCGGAAATTTCAGAGAAAAACCACCCGCAGCTTGTGTACATTAAAAGGGCTTGTCTTTGCATTTCCATTAGTTTGAGTGCATTAACAATATCATGCCGTTCAAGCTGATATTTTTGGTTTTTTGCCATAAAATCAGCAATGCTTGTCTTTCCTCTGTCAAGAATAACGCTGATATAGTTATTTCTTGCTTCCCAAACATTCTTGAAATATAAAGAAGCCTTTTCTTCAAATATTTTTATTAGTTCGTCGCGAACATAATCAAGGGCTTCCCTTAGAGGTTTTCTCCATTTTTGGTTCCAACCGTAGCCGCCGCCGGTAGAACAACCGCAGTCATCACACCATCTGCCCACACCGTGTGCACAACTCCACGAAGAAACATCTTTTATGTCAACTTCATACTCTACACCTTCTTGCTCTAAATAATTTGCGTAATTTGTTATTTCAAAGCCCTCATCTTCTGCCCTGACTTTTAAGACATACGCAAGTGCCATATCTCCGAATTTTGTATGGTGACCGTAGCTTTCTCCGTCTGTTGCTATGTTTACAAGCTGATTATAATCTCTTGATGAAGATATTCCGTCTTTCAATCTTGCAATAAATTTATTTCCGTCTTTTAAAAGTTCATCAAAAGCAACTGATTTTGATATTGAACCATCGTAGAAAAATAAATCTATATATTTTGTTTTATCCGATTTTATAAAATAGCGGTATGCTCTGGCGGGGTCTATATTTCCCCAGCTTACGTCCTGCATGTTTTCTTTGGAATTGAGTTTCCTTATTGATTTGGCCTGAAACGGAGATAATATAGTGAACTTTATTCCGCAATCAACCAACGCCTCCAAGGTTGCGTCGTCGCATGCGGTTTCAGCCAGCCACATACCTTCGGGTTTTCTTCCGAAACGGTATTGAAAATCTTTTATTCCCCAAATTATTTGTGTATACTTATCATTTTTATTGGCAAGCGGCATGATGATATGGTTGTAAACCTGTGCTATTGCATTTCCATGCCCGTTGTTTTTGGCTGCGCTAATTACATCAGCTTTTATTATTCTTTCATAAGTGTAAGGAACATGGAGTTCCATCCATGAAAGAAGGGTCGGGCCGAAATTAAAACTTAGATATGAATAATTATTTACTATATCCATAATTTTATTTTCTTGTGTAACAATTTTTGACACCGAATTAGGGGTATAGCATTCATTGCACACTCTAAGATTCCAATCATGAAAAGGGTTAGCGCTATCTTGCACTTCAATTGTTTCAAGCCATGGGTTTTCTCTTGGCGGCTGATAAAAATGCCCGTGTATAGCTAAATATGCTCGTTTATCTTTCTTCACAACTCTCTCCTGATTTTTAATTTTTTAATTTATTTTTCTGCCTTTTTTTCTTTTTTACTAAGAACTTTAAAAGTTGTTACATCTACCCAGGGGTCGCCTAAAGCGGTTGAAAATACCTTACCGGATATTTGAATTTTATCTCCGGTTTCTAAATCCACATTTTTTTCTGCTATTTCGCGGGTTAAGAATATTTTCATTTCGGATAAAGGAATTACATTGTTTTTTACATCATCTCTTTTTATCAGAATTCCTATATATTTTTCGGCATTGCGGTAAGCGGGTTTATAGTCAAGTCCAAGCGATGTAAACGCAACAAAATCCGCTGTAAATGTTATATTTTTATTTAAATATTTTGCGCTGTTATTAACCACATCAATAGGTGAAACGGTTAAATAAGCGGGTGTGTATGTTTTTACCGGCGTTGCGGTTGCTGCTTCAGATACTGCTATATAATCAGCATTAATCGAAAAAATTAATGTTGTTAAAATCAGTATTAGTAGTTTTGTTCTGTTTTTTAATTGTTTCTTCATTATTCCTCTGCACATTATAATATTTTTATATATGTTATTACATTATAGTTTAACATATTTTTTTG
>JAJQFK010000039.1 GCA_021201175.1 Candidatus Gastranaerophilales bacterium
ACGCTTCGGGGTTTTAGTTTGTGAGGACAGTTTTAATGATAAAACTTTCTTTAAAGATGAATGTATTTATAGTATTGACCCTGTTAAAGAATTAATGGAACAAAAACCGGATACTTTAATAAATTGCTCATGTTCGCCATCTCGCTGCGGAAAAGAATTTACAAAAAATGCGCTTTTTTCTTTAATAGCAAAAAAATACAAAGTAAATTATATTTATGTAAATCAAGCGGGATATGCGGACAATCTCTGCTTTGACGGTACTTCAAGAATTTATAATCAAGATGGAGAGCTTACTTTAAGAGCAAAAACTTTTGAAGAAGATTTTGTTGTAACGGAAACTTTAAAGGGCTTTATAAATGAACTTCCTAAAGGCATGGAAAAGGAAATTGATTTCGATAATTTTAAAGCCGATTATAAAAACGATTTAGCACGAACATATAAAAGTATAACTTTCGGGATAAAAGAATATTTTGCGAAAAACGGATTTACTAAGGCGGTTTTAGGATTGTCCGGCGGATTAGATTCAAGTATTTGTGCTGTTTTATTAACGGCTGCCCTCGGACGGGAAAATGTTTGGGGAATATCCATGCCAAGCAGAATTACTTCTGACGAAAGTAAGAATGACGCAAAACTGTTAGCTGCAAATTTAGGCATTAACTTTATGGAAATTCCGTTAAAAGAAGCTTTTGACTCTTTAAAATCCATGCTTGTTTGTTCATTTGAAAAAATCACGGCAGAAAAATATGAAAAATCTACAACTGTTGAAAATTTACAAGCCAGAATAAGAGCTGCACTTTTGTGGAGTATTTCAAATGAACATAAAGGCATGCTGCCGATTGCGACAAGTGATAAATCAGAAGCTTATATCGGCTATGCGACAGTAAACGGCGATATGTCCGGAGGATTTGCCCCGATTATTGATGTAACAAAAACAAAACTTTTTGCTTTAGGCAGTTTCTTAAACGAAACAGGTGACAAAAAAAATGTAATTCCCCGTTCGATATTAGAAAAACCTCCTGGAGCGGAGCTTAAAATTAATCCTAAAACAGGAAAGACTGTTTGTGCAGAAGAAGAAAATATGCCTTATGAATTTCTTGATGAAATAATTTGGTTTGTTGAAACCAAAGGGTTTGGTGTTGATGATTTATTAAATCATAAGTTCCATTATGAAGAAAAAACACATATTTCCTATGAGCAGAAAAAAGAATGGATAAATAAATTCTTTTGGAAATCCAAATGTGCTGTTTACAAATGGCACATAGTTCCGCCGGCTGTTGTCACCGATGTTCGTTCAATAAATTCTGTTGAATACAGACAACCTATTATTTCTTGTATTTATTGATATTAAAATTTATGATATTATAAATTAATAGAAAACTGTCCGAGAAAATTTCGCAAGAAGCGGATTTTGTGTAGGCTGACCGAATGAAATGAGGGAACGCCGAAGTAGCACCGAAAAAACGAACGGCAGTTTTGCGCCTAGAAAAACATAGTGAGTGACTTGAAGGTGTGAAACGAAATCCAAGAAGCGAATTTGCGGACGGACAGAATCCGTCATTGCGAACGATAGTGAAGCAATCCAGACAAAATATAGTAAGAGATTGCCGCGAAAATCAAAGATTTTCTCGCAATGACGCAACTAAGCCGGCAGGAGCAAAACTCCGAAGGTGTTACTCTGTGAAAGCATAGGGATTTCGCTCCTCATCATCGAAAAATACGGGCGATACCAGATTATGAAGGATAATATGCAAAATAAGTTAAGATTATATCAAGAGCATAATTTGCCGGGAACTCTTGTGTGTGTTGAAGGCATAGACGGTTCCGGAAAATCCACGCAGCTTGTAATTTTAAGAGATTGGCTAAAATCTCTTAAACAAGATGTTATATTTACGGAATGGAATTCGTCAGATTTAATTTCACAAACAACAAAACTGGCAAAAAAGAAAAATTTGCTCAGCCCCAGAACTTTTTCACTGCTGCATGCAGTAGATTTCGCTGATAGACTTGAACAAATTATTATTCCTGCTCTAAAAGCCGGATTTATTGTTCTTGCAGACAGATACGTCTATACTGCATTTGCCCGTGATGTCGCAAGAGGAGTTGATAAAGATTGGGTCAGAAAAGTTTACGGTTTCGCTGTTAAACCTGATTTAACTTTATATTTCAGGGTGTCTGAAGATGTTTCTCTTGAAAGAATTTGTTCAAATAGGGCACCAAAATTTTATGAAGCCGGCATGGATTTAAAAATTAGTGCTGATCCTTATGAAAGTTACAAAATATTTCAAAAAAGAGTCAACGACGAATATAAAAAAATGATTACGGAATACGGACTTGTTGAAATTGACGCAAATGAAAGTATTCATAAAAAACAATTGTTTTTCAGAGAAAAAATAAAAGAAGTACTCTCTAAAAAAGGAATAATGTTATAAATGGCGCAATACAAATCAAAACACGGATATGAAGGTCTTTTAATAGTAATAGAAGGTACGGACGGTTCCGGCAAATCCACTCAGATAAGCAGACTTAAAAGATGGATTGAAGATCAATCCTACGGCGCGCTTGTAAGCGAATGGAAAACATCAAAATTTATTGCCGACGCTATTAATGACGCAAAAGACAGAAATCTTTTAAATGCAACAACATTTAGTCTTTTGTATGCTGCTGATTTCGCCGACAGGCTTGAACAGGTTATTATTCCCGCACTAAAAGCAGGATTTGTTGTTATCCTCGACAGGTATGTTTATACGGCTTATGCCCGTGATGTTGTAAGGGGTCACGATATCGATTGGCTTAAAAACTTGTATGCTTATGCGCCCGAACCGGATATGGTATTTTATCTTGATGTTCCGGTTGAAATACTTTTAAAACGAATCATTGGAACTACCGGTCTTGATTATTGGGAATCCGGCAGAGATATAGGGCTTAGCAGCGATTTTTATAAAAGTTTTAAAATCTACCAGAGCAAATGCCTTGATGAATATCATAAAATGATTGATGAATACGGTTTTGTTTCTATAGACGGCACTCTTAGCGAAAAAGATATCCATAAAAAAATTATTTCTAAGGTTAAAAATATACTCGATATTGAAGAATAATATGAAAAAAATGAATAATTCGGATTTCGTTACCATTAATGAAATTATAAAAAATTTAGATATACAATACAATGAGAATAAGCATAAAAAAGAAGAAATAATTTCAGAATGCTGGCGGGATACCGCCGGAGAAAAAATAATAAATTTTGCACGTTTTTATGCGATTTCCGATGATAATGTTCTTACAATTGTTTGTTCAGACTCATTTGTTGCAAATGAACTATTTTTTTCAAAAGATAAGTTTATTGAGTTTTTAAATTTAAAGCTCAAAAATACAGGATACGAAATAAGAGATATGATATTTGATTATAAAAAATGGGAAGAAAAAAATAATGAGATTAGATAAATTCCTAAAAGTTTCAAGATTAATAAAAAGAAGAACTGTTGCAAACAAAGTATCAGAACAAGGAAGAATATATGTAAACGGAACGATTGCGAAACCCGCAAAACAATTAAAAGAAGGGGATATAATAACAATTGTTCAGGCAGAAAATGAGATAAAAGTAAGAATTGTTAAAATACCGCAAAATAATGTATCAGTTCAGGAAGCTTCTTCTTTATTTGAGATATTAAATTAATATAGCAAAGCCGACGAGAAAAAATATTAAATAGAATTTTATTAAAATACCGGAAATAGCAATGGTTGCATGTGTTTTACAAACTCTAATGTAAATAAAATACGGGGTTTTCAAGTATGAAAAAAGGGGAAATTCAATATAGAAAATGTATAGGGGTGGAAATACACTTATAATA
>JAJQFK010000027.1 GCA_021201175.1 Candidatus Gastranaerophilales bacterium
GCCATATACAAAAGACTCCCGTTTTGTTTCTAACTTATTCTTGTTTATCGTTTTTTAATATTAATTTGTGCAAAAAAGTAATTGAAAAAGACTTAGAGTAAATTTGCAAATTCTTCAAGTTCCTGAAAATTAAAAAATTCCTGCATGGAAATGCCAAGCCCGTTGCAAATTTTTAGAATTGTATATGCGCGCGGTTCTTTCATACTTCTTTCAATCTCACTCAATCCGCCTTTAGATATTCCGCTTTGATAAGCAAGCTGTTCAAGTGTAAGATTGTGTTCTTTTCTTAATGCTAAAATCCTGCCGCAAAGTATTTTATTAAATTTTTTATTTATCATAGTGTAACAATACTTCATATATATGAACTTGTATCTTGATACTAAACTAATAGTTTTATAAAATAGTTCACATGTGTGAACTAAGGAGCAAATATAATGAAACATAATAAAAAGCAGTATGCCTTTTCACTTGCTGAAGTGCTGATTACACTGGTTATTATAGGTTTAATTTCAGCAATTACGGTTTTGGCATTAATTCAAAATATGAATGATAATCACTATAAATCTGCATGTAAGAAAAATTTTTCCGTTTTTTCCAACGCAATAAATCTTGCATACGGCTATAATTATGATGATTTTAGTAAGTGGGACTATACACACTCTTTATCATTTACAACAGAAGTTGCAGAAAAGCTTTATGATTATTTGAATGTCCAAAAAATATGCGGACACAAATCCGGCTGTTTTACGGATACAATATATTCTAAAGATGGCAGTGTTTATGAAGAAAACTATATAACAAAACAGGCAGAACGTTACTCATTTGTTCTTAATGACGGTGTTTCGGTCGTTCTGGATGTTTGGAATGACAGTAATGCACAAAACTATTTGGGGTTTAATGAAGATACTTTATTCGGAGGAAGTGCCAATTTATCAATAATAGTAGATGTAAATGGTTTAAAAAAACCAAACAGAACAGGTAAAGATATTTTCCTTTTTTTGTTAACTCCTAAAGGGCTTTTACCGGCAGGTATTGACAACAATAGTAAAAACTGCGATAAAACACAAAATTATCAATATGGTTTCGGATGTACTTATAAAATTATGTACGGTAAGTAGTCTAATCTAGTGTCGAGCGCATTTTTCGATGACTTTCTTTGAATTTTCCACCATTTCGGGTAATTGGTCTTTGCGATTCCGCCAGTAGTGGACAGGCAATCTATTATATATTTTGTCTAGATTGCTTCTCTAACGCTCGCAAAGACGGTTGAGCCTCACTCTACAGAAAATCCGCTCCTCGTCACCGAAAAATGCGGTCGACCCCGGATTATGGTTATGCGTGTTATATAAAGCCTGCTACTAAAATGTTTATTCAACGTACATCAAGACTTGACCAAATTCAATGCTGTCGCCATTTTTAACACAAATTTCAGTAATTTTACCCGACACTTCGGATTCAATTTCGTTCATAAGTTTCATAGCTTCAATTATACATACAACCTGACCTGCGGCGACAGAATCACCCACGGAAACAAAAGGACTTTCATCAGGAGAAGGCGAAGCATAAAAAGTACCGACCATCGGGGCTGTAATAGGAACACCTCTATGCGGCGAATTTTGTATTTTTTGTTCCGATGGTTTTTGCTCAGATGAAGAAACAACCTGAGATGTAACAGTTGACGGCAAAACAGCCTGTAACGGAGCAGGCACAAGTTCCTTTTCTCGTTTTAGACACACTGCCTGTTTTTCATCTTCAATAGTTATTTCAGATAAGTCATTTTCATATACTATTTTAGCCAATTTTTCCAAATAATCCAAATCAAACTTCATTATATTATCCTTAGACTCTGTCAAGATATTCATTTGTTCTGGTATCGACTCTTATTACGGTACCTGTAGTAACAAAGAACGGAACGTTAACAACGGCGCCCGTTTCAAGAGTAGCAGGTTTTGTACCGCCTTGAGCCGTATTTCCTTTTTCAGCCGGAGGGGTATCAATAACTTCAAGTTCAACAAAATTAGGAATATCAATTCCAATGATATTAGTTCCGTGGAATAAAATAGCCACATTCATATTTTCTTTTAAATATTTAACGCCATCACCTATTCTATCGGCGGGTACAGTAATTTGTTCATAAGATTCTAAATCCATCATAACAAAATCATTGCCTTCTTTATAAAGATATTGCATATCTCTTTTATCGAGAGTAGCTTTGGCAACTTTTTCGCCGGCTCTAAAAGTTTTTTCAATAACGTTACCGGTTTCTGCATTTTTCAATTTTGTTCTGACAAAAGCCGCCCCTTTTCCGGGTTTAACGTGCATAAATTCAACAACATTCCATAAACCGCCGTCAATATCCAGAGTCAATCCTGTTTTTAAATCATTTACAGATATCATTAATTCTTCCTTTTTAATTGTATGTCACTTTCAAATATAACATAAAAGTATAAAAATTCCTAAATTGTAAATTACAATTTGTAAAATTACAATCCCATAGACAATAGAACTCGACAAAGAACCTGTTCTATGAATTCCAAAACAATAATTGCAATTAAAGGAGAAATATCAAACATTCCTATAGGCGGAATTACAGCCTTAAAAGGCGCCATAATTATATTATAAATTTTCATTATTGTCGCTAAAGGCTCTTTTCTGGTGTCAAATATACGAATCCAACTTAAAAGCACAACAATAATAATTATTAAATATATTATTCTAAAAAATATTGCTACAAAATAAGATATCATTTTAAATTCCCTTTAAGATGTATGAGAAGTGTTATAACACTCACAATTAGTTCTTTCAACAGGTATATTTTCTATAATAGAGATTAATAAACTTTTTAATCTTGTAATATTAGATTTAAATACCTGCATAACCTCCTGATGAGTAACCGGCGGTACATCACCTACAAGTCCGGCATCGTAATCGGTAATTAAGGCTATAGTTAATGCGCACATATCCAGCTCTTTTACAAGATGAACTTCCGGATATTGGCTCATATTAATTACTTCCCACCCTTGATTCGTAAAAAATTTAGATTCTGCTTTTGTTGTAAACCTTGGTCCGTTAATAACAACAACCGTACCGGTTTTATGAACATTAATTCCTTGTTTTAAAGCCTGTTCAATAGCAATTTCTCTGAGTTCGGGGCAATATGGATCAGCAGCGGAAGGATGAATACATTTTGGTCCTTCAAAAAAAGTATTTTTTCTGCCGTCAGTCCAATCCACAAACTGGTCGCAAATAACGAAATCACCCGGTTTAACGTGTTTTTGCAAACTTCCTGCTGCGCATGGTGATATTACTCTTGTAACTCCTAATGATTTTAATGCCCATACATTTGCTCTATAGTTAACTGTATGGGGTAAAAATCTGTGATCTCTCCCGTGTCGGGGAATAAAAGCAACTTTTTTGCCGAATATTTCGCCTATTGTAACATTATCGGAGGGTTTTCCGTAGGGTGTATCAACTGAAATTTCTTCAAATCCGGTACCGGCTTCCTCAAAAAAACTATAAAATCCGCTCCCGCCTATTATACCAATTTGAACATCAGATTTTTCACTCATACAATTCTCCTTTACTTATTGTATTTTTATCATGGAAAAGACTATTATACAAGGTGTGTGCGAAATTATTTTTACTTCAACGTTGTTCCGCTAATTATTTGAATCTGCGGGCGGCACTGGATTATGTTATTTCATTTCGGAAAAATCAAAATATTAAATAAGAAAACAGCCGGCATGCCGGCTGATAAAGTTATTGTATTTAATTATTGGGAAAAGTCATTCACCCAATACCTTTTCTACCTTGAGAAGTCGTTCTT
>JAJQFK010000060.1 GCA_021201175.1 Candidatus Gastranaerophilales bacterium
ATACTATAAATAAAAAATTATTCCCACGGTTTAATGAGAATTTTTACAGCTTCGCCATTCATCTGCTTTGTTAAAGCTTCCTGTGTCTTTTCAAGCGGAACTGATTCGGTTATAAGTTTTTCAACCGGAAGATTTTCTTCATAAATTAACCTTAAAGCCTCTCGAAAATAAAAAGGAGTATGATGAAAAACGCTTAAAATTTTTACTTCATCATAATGAATCCGTTTTGTGTCGAAATTAACAGTACTGCCGGATTTACACCCGCCAAACAAGTTAACGGTTCCGCCTTTTCTTACATAATTAAACATACTTTCCCATATTTCCGGAAGTCCGACACATTCTACCGCGAAATCAAGCCCCTTTTTCTCATCAGAAAAATCTATAAATATCTTATCAGGATTTTTATATTTATTTAAATCAATAACTTCATCAGCATCGCCAAACTCTTTTGCAAGTTTTAATTTTATCGGGTTTCTTCCGGCAGCAATAACTCTGGCGCCTTTAAGTTTCGCAAGTTTTACAAACATAAGTCCAATAGGTCCTAAGCCAATAACCCCGACAGATTGACCGGAAACTATCTGCATTTTATCTATACCATGAACGACATTTGCAAGAGGTTCAGCAAATGTTGCGCGTTCAAAAGTTAAATCATCCGGTATATGAAGAAGATTTCTTTTTACTATGGCTTGAGGAATATTTATATATTGTGCATAGGCGCCATTTAAGAACTCTAAATTTTCGCACAGATTATACTCCCCCCTGCGGCAAAAGAAACACTCAGCGCATGGCGCCGAATTTGCAGCAACAACCCTGTCGCCTTCTTTAAATCCATATACATTCTCTCCGACTTTTGTTATTATCCCGCTAAATTCATGTCCAAAACCCGAGGGTGTTTTTTTTATTAAGACAGGATGTCCCCTTCGATATGTCTTTACATCTGTTCCGCATGTCAATGCGGCAATAATTTTGACTTGAACTTCGCCTTCTCTTGGGTCATTTATCTGCGTTTCTTCATATTTTATATTTAACGGAGAATAAAATTGTACAGCCTTCATTTTCATAATTGTATATATGCTTTCATTATTTTGCCGGATAGGGTATCTTCTATCGCCTCATTAAGATTCTCAATATTATAAACAGTGGATATCCCTTTTACATTAACCTTTTTTGACTCAATAAAAGACATTGAATCTTTTAAATCAATAGGAGAAGGTGAGTAACTTCCCATTATTTTTAATTCTCTATAATAAATATCGTTATTCTTGAATCCTCCAAAATCCTTGACCGATGAAAATACAATTATAGTTCCGCCATCTCTTACAGATTTTACAGCAAAATCTAAAGTTGAGGCTGCTCCTGCTGTT
The DNA here is from genome assembly GCA_021201175.1 of Candidatus Gastranaerophilales bacterium. Lineage (GTDB taxonomy): Bacteria > Cyanobacteriota > Vampirovibrionia > Gastranaerophilales > Gastranaerophilaceae > Avigastranaerophilus. The sequence continues at coordinate 1,365 of JAJQFK010000060.1, forward strand.
AAAAAAATCGTATCAAAACCATCAGGCGCAGTTTGATTCATATTTTTTAGAGTTTCTTCTTGATTTTCGGATATAAATGAATTATTAAATCCGTATTTTTTTGATAATTCAACTCTTTGAGCTTTTAAATCACAGCCGTATACATCATGCCCGTATGCCTTTACTGCCTGCCCCATAAGCAGCCCTATAGAGCCGAGTCCTATTATTAATATTTTTGAATCCTTTTTTATTTCCGCTCTTTTTACCGCCCTGATACAGCAGCCTAAAGGTTCCAGAAATGATGCTTCAATGTTGGTTAAATTATCGTTTATTTTAAAAACTGTATTATTTAAATGCTCCTCTGATACATATATATATTCGCAAAACCCGCCCGGAACTATATTTGTGGATTTAAAATGACGGCACATTGAATAATTACCGCTCCTGCAATATTTACACTTAAAACAAGGAACATGATGCCCCAGCGCTATTTTGTCAAAGCATTTGAAATTTGTTTTTGTATTAATTTCAACAATTTCTCCAACGGCTTCATGCCCGAGTATTGAACCTTCTTTTGCTATACCTGTTCTGAGTTTTACTATATCAGACCCGCACAACCCGCAGCCGAGTATTTTAACTACGGCACCTGTGTCGTAATTTTTTAATTGCGGCTTTTCGATATTTTTTATTACAAATTTATTATTTTCAAGAACTGCTGCTTTCATGATTACTTTTATTATATTTAAAAAAAAAACAAATAAAAGTGCCCGTATATTTTGGACACTTCCTTTGTAATTTATAAAAATATTTCCGTTATGAACTTGTTGAACTGGATGATGAACTTAAATCAGGCTGCAATGCATCAAGAACACTGCTTGTATCATCTTCAAGATTATCACCGTAGAATAAACTTGTTGATGTTGCTTTAAAAGATTTATATTTTTGTTCTGCATTATATATTTCACAATCATAACTAAATTTAGTTATTTCATCACTGGTTACACGTCCGTCACCGTTTGCATCAATTTTATTAAAATATGTAAGAACCGTTGATAATAAAGTTGTATCTCCGGAGCCTGATGCACATAATGATTGAAGTTCGCTGTATGTAAGTCCTTGTGATTGTATTGTTGACATTAGATTATTCAAATCAGTTCCGGTTATTTCGCCGTCACCGTCTTGATCCAGCGAGGAGAAATTTGTTGTTAAATATTGAAGAAACGAATAGTTGCTTCCTAAATTCAATATTGTACTTGATGATACACTTGATAAATCACTTAATGTCAGTCCGGTTCCAGATGTACTGTTACTGCTCATTAATGTCGAATATGTACTTGTTAATCCGGATAATGCTGATGAAATTAATGATTGACCGTTTAATATACTCATACTATGCTCCTTATATAATATAATTAATTACATAATAAGGATTTTTTTTTAAAAGTAAACCCTTTATTTGGAGTATTTTAAACACGCAAAAAAATGTCCGGGATTTCGGACATTTTTTGGAATTATTTAAATTTGGTTACTAAGTTCATTATCGCCAAATTTCCTCGTACCTATTACATAAAGCTTTAAACGGTCTCAAATCATTTGTTAATGCCGAATCTTGGCTAGATGTTAATTTACCCGTGCGTGTATCAAAAGAGTTTACAAACTTTCCTAACTCTTGGGTAAATATCTCATTATCCTGTTTAAAGCAACATCTTACAGAATTTCCATCTTGTCGCACGACGGAACCTATATCACAAAATTTTTTTGTCCAATTTTGACTGCCGGTTCTCTGGCTTGTTTTAATTGCTCCGTCTACATAGTTCATTTTTATTTTATCGCCGCTTTTTAAGGTATCTTCAATTATTCCCGTAAATTTTGAACCATCTTTATTAAGCGCCGTACCTTTGTCAAATGTTATATCTTTTAAATTTTTTATATTTAATTTCCCTTTCTTAGCCGCTATAACTCCGGTTGCAACTACTGCGCCGGTAACTGCTAATGCACCGAGAGCAAGAGCTAATTTCTTTTTGCCATCTTTGATTTCTGCCGGTTTACTATTTTCGGTAGTTTTTACATCATTTTGTGCAAAACTTTGAGAATTACTTACCCCGTTAACTTTTGAAACTTCCATTTTTTCTCCTTTTTTCATTAAGTTTACATCTATATAAAAACGATAGAATCTGAAAATTGCTAAAACGCTTGCGGTAATGCTTCTGGGGGGGGGAGAAACAAACTAAAACGTAATTTTTACAAGGGTTTTTAACTCAAAAACTTATATTTACAAAACTTTACACTCGGTCACTCGGTCATTCGGTCACTCAGTAACACAAATTTATTCTGGCTTAGCTGTTGTTTAATATTTATTCGTGCAATTTTTGCACGCTTCTACTACTCGTCTTTGCGAGCGATAGCGAAATCCCTGAACTGCACCCAAAAAAGTAGACACAAAAGAGAGCGAAGTAAGGTAGAATAAAG
>JAJQFK010000129.1 GCA_021201175.1 Candidatus Gastranaerophilales bacterium
CCCCCCCCCCCCCCCCCCCCCCCCCCCAATTTATATTTCATAATGTTATTCTCCTTTTAATTATAATTTATAGTTTAAATTATACCAAATTTATTTATATTTTGCAATTTTTTTTCAAAATAAATGTTATTACAATATTTGTTCGTACAATAAATAATATTGTTGGGGTAGAAACCCCACCCTTGCGACTGCTTTGCTCCTGCCAGCTTAGTTACGACATGGCGAGGACTTTTAATAGCAGTCAATTGCGAGGGCGTTTGCCCGCGGCAATCTCTTGTCCGTCATTGCAAGGGCTTTTAATAGCATCGTCATTGCGAGAAAATCATTGATTTTCGCGGCAATCTCTGCTATATCTAGGACTAGGTTTGCTTCGTTTTACAGTAGTTTAGCTTGAATATAAATTGCTAATTCAAATTACTTAAAAAACTCGCAAAGACGGTTCATGCTGAACTTCGTTGTCGCCAACTTCGCACTCGCTTTCCTTGCATTATCTTCCATGGTTAATCCTTAATGAAGTAATTATCAAACAAACGTTTGTTTGTGTCAAGAAAAATTTTTCTCTTATAAAGCTCTTGTTGACACTTGTAACGTTACATGTTATAATTAATATATGATTAAATCATTCAAACATAAAGGTTTGCAAAAGTTTTATGAAACAGGAAGTACAAAAGGCATTCAAGCTATACATGCAGATAAAATAGCTCATATTCTTTTTGCGTTAGACAATGCAGCAGAAATAAGAGATATGGATTTAATCGGTTTTAAATTACATTGCTTAAAAGGTGATTTCAAAGATATATGGGCTGTAACGGTTCAAGCCAATTGGCGTATAACTTTTAAATTTGAAGATAAAAATGTTTATATAGTTGATTACTTAGATTATCATTAAAGAAAGGAAAAAATTATGGAAATGCATAATCCGCCGCATCCGGGTAAAATATTACTTGAAGAAAGTATTAAACCGTTAGGTATCAGTATATCTGAATTTGCTTTAAAAATAGGCACCAGCCGCAAAAATTTATCTGAAATTGTAAACGGTAAAACGGGAATAAGTCCTGAAATGGCTTTAAAATTATCAAAAGCACTTAATACGACTGCTCAATTTTGGTTAAATATGCAAGTACAATATGATTTATGGCACGCTAAACAAATCGTTAACCTTGATAATGTTGAAATTATAGCAATGTAATCAAGAGCGGTAATAATATGTTTTATTCACATAATCTAGTGTCGCCCGCATTTTTCGATGACTTCTTAAAATTCCTTTACGTTCAAGCCTGTCATTCGTTCGCCTGCGGCTACCCTCATTTCGGCTTTCACTTACCGGCTTTCAGCCGTCCGGAATTTCGCTCCTCGTCACCGAAAAATTGGGGCTCACCTGCTTGGTTGCGCGCGTTAAACGGCATTACGGTCGAAAACTCCACGTTTCCGCCCTCCAGCCTCTGCGCGCAATCCGCTTTTCAAGGCGCCACTCACCTAACAGCTGCGCTGACGGATACAAGCTCACAAGCTTCACCTTTGGTTCAGCTGTTCGTTTTGTAAAAAATTTCGCTCGCGTTCCTTATCGCGAAATTTTCTCGGACATTCTCTTTTTTTATTTTATGTGAAACTTGCCTGCCGACTGATTACGTTTTTATGGAAACACTTCATTCTATCCGCAACAAGCCATGCATTATACTCTTGACTTCTTGTTACCGGCATAATATAGCACCGGATTATATATCTATTCTGAATTATTTTGGAATATGTTTAAAAATTCTTTGACGGCATTGGCTTCGCTTTTTGCAGCTGATGCAGCTGATTTAGACGTGCTTGTGTTTGAACTCGAGGCAGATGATGTAGTAGATTTGGTTGTGTTTGTGTTTGAACTTGAGTCAGCTGATGCAGCTGCTTTTTTGGCTGATGATGCACTACTTTTAGCTTGGGATACATCTTCTCTGTAATCTGCACTAATCTTGATGCTTTTTGAAGCATCAATAATTCCGTCGTTTTCAGCATCAAAATATTTTATAAGGTCATTATCTCCGAAATCTTCTACAATTGTTGATTTAGAACCATTAGTGCTTGATATTTCAATACTATCGCCAATAAAAGTCATATTCTCAGTGTAGGTATTACCATTTTCTTCATAACTAATACTATAACCATCATCTGTATTATTTAATGTAACTGCATGAATATCAATATTCATTAGTTCAGACATTAAATTTTCAACATTATAAATAGTATATTTACCCTCATCTGTTTTAAATACAGGAATGTTACTACTACCTTCATAATAACAAGAGAGTTTCTTCTCAGCATCCGCATCTCTGTCGCTTCCCAATGATTCAAGGTTTTTGAACTCAGCATACTGGCTGATTAAACTTTTCGCGTCATTTACATTCATAATTTTCTCCTTTTTTGTAACTAAGTTTTATATCGGCAATTCCCCCCCCCCTTTAGGATTTGTGGAATCTTTGTTACAAAAATTTACATAAAATTATAAAATTCTGAATTTAACTGCCAAATTGTTGGAACTAAGTCACCCTGGGTCAATTTTAATCTGAATGTAAAATTATGTTTTTTATGCTACATTATATAAAAAAGAGGTATTGCTTATGATTATTGACGTTTTATCTGAATCTGATAAATATATTTTACTTAATAAAGAATTTAAATTTGTTTTCGATTATATAAAACAAAATGACTTGAAAAATATGGAATGCGGGATACATGAACTCAAGGGTAAAGAAATATATTTTAATTTACAGGAATATAAAACAAAACCCATCCAAAAGCTTGAAGCGCACAAAAAATATATTGATATACAGGTTGTAATAACCGGTGAAGAATATATGGGTTATACTAATATATCCAATACCTCCATAATTGAAGAATATAACGAAGAAAAAGACGTAATGTTTTTAAGCGGAACTCCGGACAAAATAAAAACGGATAATAAATCATTTTTAATTTTTTATCCCGAAGACGCACACATGCCGGCGCTGTCAATAAAAGAACCGCAAAATGTAAAAAAGGCTATTTTTAAAATATTAATAAAATAGACATTATTTAAACATTTGCTATAATGTGAATATGAGAAAACTATGCATTTTACTTATATTTTTCATTTTAATGTTAGTATCAGCACCGGTATTTGCTGATATACTTCCTTTGAGTACAAAAAGTATTAAGTATTACGGCATAGGTGTTTTAAACATGCCTAAAAGCTATACTATATACCAGTATCCATATAAAGAATCAAAGATTTTAAGAGAAGTTAATTATGAAAATATAAAGAAAAGCGCAATAGTCAACAGTTTAGATATGCGTAAAATATCTTATATAGCGTACGTTCCTTCTAATAATGTGGCACTGTTAACAGTGGATTTAAATCCCGGTAACAACTGGTACAGCGTTTATTTGAATCAATCAACCGGTGAAACCGGCTGGGTTTATACAGAAGATGAAAATTCCTTTTATACCTACAAAAGTTTATTTTATCACTATGGTAAAAAATACGGGGTAAGAATGTTCAGCGACTTACCGAAAAAAGATAAAATTCTTTACTCAAAAGAATCAAAAGATTCTCAAATTTTAGAAGAATTATCCTATCCTAAATATATTTCTTTTACTGTTATAAGAGGAAATTGGCTGCTTGCGGCTGTTAATGACACGTCTAAACAAGCAAAAGTAGGTTGGTTTAACTGGCGAAATGACGACGGAACTTTAAATATGTTTCCGAATTTTAAAGAACAGTATTAATATAACAA
>JAJQFK010000078.1 GCA_021201175.1 Candidatus Gastranaerophilales bacterium
ATTCAGGATTATACATGCCAAAGATATATAAATTTATAGGAAGTATTTCAATAGGAACTCTGCACAGATGGATTAGAGCTTACCAAAAATATGAATCAGCAGAATGCCTAATTCCAAAACATAAATTTAAAAAACAAGGAGAATACAATTCAATATTAGATGATGAAATGAAACGTATTTTATTAAGCCTTCTATTAAACCAAAACAAGTTTAATTATGGTAAAGCAATTAAACTCACAAAAGAAATATTGCATAAAAAAGGATATGTTGTTTTTGCATTGTTTGAATCAATCTTTACAGCTTTTCTTCCTCCCGCGAAGTCTTTGCTCCTATAATCTTTTCCGTTATCAATAATGACATCCTGCGGAAGTCCGTAGTTTTCTACAGCATAGTAAAAAGACTGGAATATTAAATCTGAATTAGGATGTCCTGTTTGTAATATCCACCCGAGCCACTTACCTGATTTGTAATCTCGCCAGGCTGTAACCCAGGGAAAAACTACATTTCCGTCTTTTGTCATACAAGCAACATCTATCTGTGCATGATCTGATACCCATACTTTTCCGCAGGTTATATTTGAATAATCCCGTTCAATATAATTTCCGTATTTTCTGTTCCACGCCGATTGTCCGTAACGGGCAAGATATATGCTCTGTTTTGGAATCTCACGTTCTAATCTGCGAATAAAGGAACGACAGCTCGGGAAATTTGATTTATCAATTCCAAATGTCTTAATTGCATAACCGAGTGTCAAATCCCAACAAGAAAGCGAAGACGGAGCACCTTCAACTAAATAAAGTTTTTTAAAATAATCATAATATTCGTCTTTTACAATTGTTCTTCCCGAATTATTTCCGTGTCTTGATAAAAGTCCGCAGATACCGGATTCGTTATATCTTTTTCTCATTCTAATTATTGAAGAATAAGATGTTATGTTATTAGGATTATCACAATTCCACAGAATAATAAAATCTTGTAAATTTTGACCTTTTAAATTTCCGCAGGCTTTAATTATATTCATATATTTGTCTGCCTGAAATTTAGACCAAACAGGAGCTTCCGAATAATTTTGTTTTGCAAGATTTTCTTGTTTGTCTTTTTTATTTGGAAGTGATGAAGAACGAATAAACATCTGCTTTACATTATTTTTTGTCTCAACTTTATAAATAAAATCACCTTTATAGCAGCGATTTTTTATAGTTTTCTCTTTAACATTTAATATTTCACATACTTCTTCAACTGTAAGCCAGTCTGAGGTATTTATCGGCATATTTTGTGATACCTCTCTATTTTTATGTGAAATATCTGCTCAATCAGAAAAATATCGCAGGGGTAGTATCTTTTGTCACCTGAAATATGCTTGCTGATTACGCTTAATGAAACATTTAATATTTGCAGCGTGGTACTGATTGGTTTCCAATAATTCTTTTAAGATTTCAAAATTATCGTTGATTATGGTTTCCAGAGTTTTAACCTGCGATTGGTGATAAATATACCAGATAGCAAAAATCAAAGCAGGAAAACCTGCATTTTCTATAAACGGTGAAAGCTGATTTAAAAATTCCATAAAAACTCCTGTTGATAATTATTTGAGAAGAAAGAAAAGGACGCTTTGTCCTTTTTTGTTATATATATTTTTAGTCTAAACCGCATTACTATTGCGTTTCAAACATTTTTTGCACTGAACATTTTAGTGAACCGTGCAATACAAAAAGTTATGAATATATGCCTTTGAAAACGCCTATCCATACGCTTTATACTCCAAATATACAGATTTAAAAAAGGACACCAATAAAAAGGTATAAAGAATGAAATTTTACGAAGTATTTAAAGCAGGAATTTATCCGCAGGGTAAATTTACAAAAAAAGAAATAGCAGAAATTGCACAGAATTATGACCCTAAATTCTGCGAAGCACCGGTTACAATCGACCATCAGCAGACAGGTCCTGCTTACGGGTGGGTTGAAAATGTAAAAGCAGATAACGGCATATTAAAAGTGAGTTTTAAGGAAATCCCCGAAACTTTTGAAAAAGATGTTAACGAGGGTAAATACAAAAAAGTTTCCGTTGCCGATATGCTTGAGGATATGGTGCAGGATGCCATTGCCGTTATTCCCGATGATTCATCTGTTGAAATCCAGGAAGCTAATAAATCATCATCCGCTGAGATTTATGAAAAACTAATTGATAAAATGAATTCGGAAATTTCAAAGGCTGTTTTAGGTCAGACTTTGACAACAGAAATCGGTTCAACAGGAAGTTATGCCGCGGCAAATACTCACATGGCTGTGAGGCAGGATATTATTGATGCAGACAGAAAACTTGTTGAAAGCGTTATTAATCAATTAATCCGGTGGATTTATGAAATCAATTTTTCAACAGAAGATGTTCCTGTTTTTGAAATGTATGCACCTGAAGATGTGGATTTATCTTTAGCACAGCGAGATAAAATCCTATCTGAAACAGGAGTTAAATTCACCAAGGAATATTTTATTAAAAATTACGGACTTGAAGATGAGGATTTTGATATCCGAGAAGATTTTTATCCTGTACAAAACCCTAATTTTAAAGAATTTCAAGAACAAGAAAATGAGCCAAACGATAATGCCCCTTTAGGACAGAAACAAATAGAAGAATTATTCAAGTTTATTTCTGATACAGAACTTTCAAAACAGGCACAAAACCTCTTAAATCCTGTTATTTCATTAATTGAAACCTGCAACAGCTATGAAGATTTAAAAGAAATTCTTGATGAAAAAAATTTGAAAAGTAAAAAGTTTGAGCAGGATTTACAAAAAGCATTGTTCCTCTGTGAACTGCAAGGACGAAAGGACGGTTTGGATGAGTAACCCTCCTACGAATTATTCGGGTGGTCGTGGGAGTAACGTCCCACTCCACCTTACGGGCTCGCTCCCTGCGGTCTTACCTCTCGCGGAAACGATACTTAATCGTTCCGCTCGGCAGAGTGCCCTGCCGAAAATTCGTTTCTTTGATGCTTTTTCAGGAATCGGCGGATTTAAACTCGGATTGGAACGTGCAGGATTTGAGTGCGTTGGATATTGCGACAATGACGAATACGCAAACAGATTATACAGGGCATATTACAAACCTAATAACAATTCCTGCAAGACCCTATTTACATCTGACTGATGATGATTTTGAGGAAATCCTTGATGCTGCTGAAGAATTTTTGGAGTAAAAGCATTTTATTTCAAAATTAAAATGGCAAAGTGACAGGTATTTTGAGTTGATTTACCTGAGAAAGGAAAATTTTATGAACATTGTAGAACCAATCAGAAAGAAATCTGACTTAAAACAAATTGAAAGAATTTTAAAAAAGCAAAGTCTGAGAGATTTATTGCTATTCACAATTGGAACGAATTGCGGGTTGAGAATTTCCGATATCTTAAATTTAAATGTTGGCGATGTCCGCGGGAAAAAATACATTAGTATCGTAGAAAAGAAAGCGGGCAAATTTAAACGATTTCCGATTAATTCAAAATTAAAACCCTTGTTTGATAAATTTACGGCACAAAGAAACGCTGATGAGCCATTATTTTTATCTGTTTTTAATAACAGAATGGAACGAACACAATCTTATCGAATAATTCGTGATGCTTGCAGAACAGCGGGAATTGATTACAAAATCGGCACTCATACATTAAGAAAAACTTTTGGCTATCATCATTATAAAAAGTTTAAAGATGTTGCCCTTCTGCAAAAAATTTTTAATCATTCAAGCCCTGCTA
>JAJQFK010000198.1 GCA_021201175.1 Candidatus Gastranaerophilales bacterium
CCCCCCCCCCCCCCCCCCCCCCCCCCCCCCCCCCCCCCCCCCCCCCCCCCCTTTTCAAGTTCTGTAATACAAACGAGAAAAAATAAACTTGCTTTTACATTGGCAGAAGTTCTCATTACCCTTGTTATAGTTGGAATTATTGCTTCGATAACCGTTCCTGTAATTTATACTAATTCACAAAAACACGCTTATCTTGCACAGTTGAAAAAATCTTATTCAACACTTCAAAATGGGTTTAAAATGATAGAAAGTATTAAAAGAATAACACTCGGTAAGATATTTGAAACAAATTCCGATGAAACAACTTTATTTGAAATTATAGATCCGCTATTTAAAAAAGTTTTTAATATAACCCAAAGTTATAAACCAAGTGAAGTAACATCAACATCTACAGGACTTTTGAGTGGTGATAGCTGTAGTCCTATAGGAAAAGAATATATTTCCGGTGCGTATCTTATAAGTAATAAGAATAAGTGTGTAATTGATACTCCGGGAAACATTTTTGTATTTTCCGACGGAATGATTGTTGATGTTGAAAGGTATATTGTCAACGATGTAAGAGGGGGAAATCAAAAAATCGTCGCGGAGGTATCCGTTGATACAAATGGTTTAAAAGGTCCTAATACCTTTGGATATGATGTTTTTGATTTTTTGCTTTTAAATACGGGTGAATTAATTCCTGCCGGCGGACTGGAATATGCAAAGATGAAAGGCGGAGAAAACGGATATAAATCTTATCATTGGAAAACAGGTACAGGCTATACTTGTGTCGGGAGAACAGGCGGATGCAGTACATGCTATGGTTCCGGATGTTCTGCACAAATTATTGAAAGCGGCTGGGTAATGGATTATTAAAGATTGTACCGGATTATTTTTCCGGTTTGGATACACATTTACAGATAGCGTCCATAAGTCTTGGAACTTGAATTATTGTTATATCGAAATTATCGGGAAGTTTTTTTGTGAGTTTTGGAATAATTACTTTTTTGAATCCTAATTTTTGCGCTTCATAAATGCGCTTTTCTAAATTAGAAACATTGCGTATTTCGCCGGACAAGCTTATTTCTCCGATAATAACACAGTCAGAATCAACAATTACATCTCGAAAACATGTAGCAATAGCGAGTGCAATACCTAAATCTGCGGCAGGCTCGTTTATTTCCAATCCGCCCGTGACATTAACATAAACATCATGTTTAGAAAGATTAATGCCAATACGCTTTTCAAGAACTGCAATAATTTGAAGCAGTCTGTTAAATTCTATACCGGTGGAAACCCTTCTTGGTGAGGGATAAGATGTTGTTCCGACAAGCGCCTGAACCTCGGTTAATAAGGCTCTGGTTCCTTCATTTGCGGCTATAATTACGCTGCCGGGGGCTGCGTTTCGGTTTCGCTCTTTCATAAATAATTCACTTGGATTTGTTACTTCTTCAAGTCCGGATTCAGCCATATTAAACACGCCTATTTCGTTTGTGGAGCCGAATCTGTTTTTTATTGCACGCAATAGTCTTTGAGATTTATATTTATCTCCTTCAAAGTAAATTACGGTATCTACCATATGTTCCAACACTTTTGGACCCGCAATATTACCTTCTTTTGTAACATGCCCGATAACGATAACAGTAATATTTTTATTTTTTGCTATATCCATAAGAATATTTGTACATTCGCGTATTTGGGAAACACTTCCCGAGGAACTTGTTATATTTGATGTATAAACTGATTGTATTGAATCTATAACCAGAATTTCAGGTTTAATTTTATCAATTTGATTAACAACATTTTCAAGATTAGTCTGGGCATAAACGTATAAATTATCAGAATTAACATTTAGCCGCTGAGCGCGCAATTTTACCTGTGAACTTGATTCTTCCGCGCACACATATAAGAGCCTTTTGCCTGATTTACAAATATTTCCGGCAGTTTGCAATATTAAAGTTGATTTGCCGATTCCGGGGTCGCCTGCAAGCAAAACTAAAGACCCTTGAACCAATCCTGTACCTAATACCCTGTCAAATTCTTCAAATCCTGTAGGAATTTTAATATTTTCAGTAATTTCTATTTCATTTATTAAACAAGCCGGTGTGTTATCCTGTGCAGCAGTCTGCACAAAAGGAACAGTATTTTTTATTTCTGTTTCCTCAACGAGTGTACTCCACATTCCGCAATCCGGACATTTACCTATATATTTCGGAGTTTCATATCCGCAATTTTGACATACCCATTTTGTTTTAACTTTTGCCATTGTTTGATTTTTCTTTTCTTAATTCTCTTAAATTTTCTTTTGAATCTATTATATGTGAGTTTTTTATAACTGAATTAGAAATTAAAACTAAGAACAAATTCACCCCCGGGGAAGTATTCATAAACACAATTGTTTTAGAAATTTCATTTTTTGTCTTATTAAAAGATTTATTTGTTTCAAGTATAAAATTAATATTCATATTGTATTTTATACCTTCCTCCTTCATAAGGGAAACAAATTCTTTTTGCGGGAATGTTTCAGACGAAACCAGTTTGAGTGATATTCCGTCCTCTCCTGTTTTAATAATATCCGCCTGTAAATTTCCATAGTTTTGAGTGGAGATTAAAAGAGTAATACTATCATCAGATGAAGTTCCGGATTGAGAAGTATTATTTTTTATTTCAAGTTTAAATGCTTCCGGATCTGTAAGCGGAAGCCAGGGCAGATACATTAGCATTATTGTTTTCAAACTTTGTGTATCGGAAGTTGAGGAAGCTGAAACATAAGAAATTAGTTTTGACATTAAGTTTAATTGGTCATTTTTAATGCTTACCCCTAATTGATTATACTGAGCAAGTAATTGATATAAATTTGTTATTGCCTCTTTAGAGTTTGTCTGTAAAAAAGTTGATAATTTTTCAGAATCCAATCCGGCGGACAAAAGCATAAGAGCTGTTTGCGAGTTTTCACCGGAATTTACGGCAAGTTGGCTTAAAAGACTTTCAAAATTTTTCGGAAGGTTTAAAAGTTCTTTAAGCATATTAATAGTCTGCTGCTGATTTAATGCATCTAACTCTGCAGTTATTTGACTTAACTGCGTTGTAGTGTTTGGAAGCAGTGCTGCTAACGTTGTTTGTTGTGCCTCTGTTTGATTTGCAGTATAAGTAAGATTATTTTGTACCGTTCCGGCGGTCATTTTGTTAAAATTATTGGCAAAATTGTTTAAAAATTGCCCCCAGTTAATATTTGTCATAATTATAAATTATCTTACTTTTGCATTCTTTGCAAGTATATTATTTACATTTTCACCAAACACCGAATTTTATCCCGTACAAAGATATAATGATTCAAATGATGAACCCCGCTTGGCGAAAATATCAATTTCAATTTCATAATAACATATCTTGAAGATATTTCCCCTAAATATAATTAAGCTTGCAAGGTTGGAGTTTTACTCCCCATGCTGAAGAAACATTATTATTTTTAGTTGCAATCGTGCAATTTTTTTTCTGTCAAGTTGAACAGCATGATAAAAAACTAAAAAAGAGAATGATTAACTTCATTCTCTTTTTATATTTTAAACACGTCTTTTACGAGCTGCTTCAGATTTACGTTTTCTTTTAATACTTGGCTTTTCGTAACGTTCGCGGCGTTTTATTTCAGAAAGTATACCTGCTTTTTGAATTTTTTTCTTAAATCTTTTAAGAGCGCTTTCAATACTTTCGTTATCACCAACTCTTACTTCCGGCATTTTTTTCACCACCTTTATAATATTG
>JAJQFK010000277.1 GCA_021201175.1 Candidatus Gastranaerophilales bacterium
TTTCAAACCCGAGAGATTGCGCCGCATCAATCATAAGTCTGTTTGTAGACTCCTCTCTGGAGGGAGGTACAACTCCGACTATATTAATGCCCTTTTGTGCAAGTTTGTGCAGACAAACAAGCGCCATGTCCGGCATTCCTATAAATAAAATTCTTTTTTTATACTTCTTTTCTTCCATAAAATATTCTCTTGTACAAATTATATCAAAAAAATTCTTTTATTTTAAATGTGTTTTTAATAAAATAATTCTGATAAGTTGCGAGGTATAAAAATGCTTGATATAAAATTAATAAGAGAAAATCCAGAAAAAATTAACGAACTTTTAAAAAGAAGAAATCCGAATCTTTCTATAGACGGAATTTTAGACATAGATGCGAAACGAAGAAAAATTCAGACTCAGGCCGATGAATTAAGAGCAAAAGAAAAAATATGTCGCAAGAAATCGGCATACTTAAAAAACAAGGTCAAAATACCGATGAAATTCAGGCTCAAGTTAAAAACATTGCTGATGAAATAAAAGAACTTGAACTTCAAGAACAGCAATTGGATTCTGAACAAAAAAACTTACTGCTTTCAACACCCAATATCCCCGATGAAACAACACCTATTGGACTATCAGAAGATGATAATGTAGAAATAAAACGTTTTTCAGAACCCCGAAAAGTTAATTTTGAACAAAAACCGCATTGGGATATATGTGTTGATAAAAATATTGTTGACTTTGAAAGGGGAGTTAAACTCGCACAATCAAGATTCTCTTTGTATAGAGGAAAAGGCGCTCAATTGGAACGTGCTATTATTAATTTCTTTCTTGATACCCACACGCAAGAGCACGGTTATGAAGAAATTCTTCCTCCTGTGATGGTTAATTCCGCCGCGATGACAGGAACGGGGCAATTGCCAAAATTTGCACAGGATATGTATAAGTGCGAAGAAGAAGATTTATACTTGATTCCGACAGCGGAAGTTCCGGTTACAAATATATATTCCGGTGAAATATTAAATGAAGAAGATTTACCAAAATATATGACGGCGTACACGCCTTGTTTTAGGCGAGAAGCCGGTTCCGCCGGTAAAGATACCAGAGGGCTTATCAGACAGCACCAATTTAACAAAGTGGAACTTGTAAAACTCTGTACACCTCAGACAAGCGTTGAAGAACACGAAAAATTAACACGAAATGCGGAAAGAATTCTTGAACTTTTGGAACTTCCCTATAGAAGGGTAGCTCTTTCGACCGGAGATATAGGCTTTTCAGCAAGAAAATGCTATGACCTTGAAGTTTGGCTTCCTTCTTATAACGCTTATAAAGAAATATCAAGTTGTTCAAATTTTGGTGATTTTCAGGCTCGCAGAGCTAATATCAGATATCGCAGCAAAGAAACAGGCAAGCCGGTTTTTGTCCATACTTTAAACGGTTCAGGACTCGCTGTAGGAAGAACATTTGCCGCAATATTAGAAAATTTCCAAAATGAAGATGGCTCTGTCACAATTCCTAAAGTATTAAGAAAATATACCGGCTGGGATACATTATAGAATGAAAAAAGGCTTGTTTATTACATTTGAAGGGGCTGACGGTTCCGGAAAGACTACACAGCTAAATTTGGTTAAATCCTTTTTAGAACAGCAAAATTATGATGTTGTTGTAACAAGAGAACCCGGAGCGCTTGAGTTTGGCAGAAAAATTCGCGAAATATTGCTTCACGGTAAAGAGGTAATTTGCGATAATGCTGAAATGTTTTTGTTCCTTGCAGATAGAGCACAACATATAGAAAGTCTTATAAAACCTTCAATTTCAGCAGGGAAAATTGTACTTTGCGACCGGCATGTTGATTCTACTATTGCTTATCAGGGCTACGGCAGAGGTCAGAATATAGAACTTTTAAAAAGCTTAAATAAAATTGCAGTTAATTCAATAGTTCCTGATTTGACTCTATTGTTTGATGTGTCAACAGAAATATCTTTTCAGCGCCTTGGTAATGAAAAAGACAGAATGGAATCAGCCGGAATCGGCTTTCATAAAAAAGTTGCAGAGGGCTATTTGCAGTTACAAAAATCGGAACCCGAAAGAATTAAGTTAATAAATGCAAATAATTCGATAGAAACCGTGTATAATGATACAAAAAGGGTTATACTAAATTTATTACAAGAAAGACAAGGAGAATAAATGTCTGAAGGATATAGACGCTGGTATGATAATGACCCCATATTAAAAGAGGCTTTAGAACTTTTGAGCCTCCAAACAGATGATAAAAAATCGGAGGCTGCTAACTTTATTATCTCTTTACAAGAACAAGTAGCACAGGATGTAATAGAAAGAATCTATGAAATAACAACAAAATATGCAGGCAAAGGTCATCGCTGGTATGATAATGATCCTGTAATGATTAAAGCAGTTGAACTTTTACGTGCCGCTCCTCCTAAAACACAGAGAATAGCAGCATTAAAGCTTCTTCTTGCTCTGGAAAGCAACAGTACGGATTTTTCGGAAACAGAGGATAATGATTAGTAATTTAAAAGATATCCAAAATCAGAGTGATAAACGCGGAATAGATATTCAAAAGGTTGGAGTTAACGGGGTAGAAGTACCTTTAATTATTGAGCGTAAAAATGAAGAAAGTCAGGTGGTTTCAGCAAAAGCCAGACTAAGTGTTACACTTCCCCACAATTACCGCGGTACTCACATGTCAAGATTTATTGAAGTTCTAAGTGATTACTCGCAAAAAAATCTTTTAGGTGTTGATATAAAAGGATTGTTGAATGATGTAAAACAAAGACTTAACTCACAAAGTGCGCATGTAAAATTTGAGTTTAAATACTTTATAAATAAACAGGCGCCCGTAAGCGCAATGGAATTCCCTGTCGGGTATGACTGCTCTTTTCAAGGCGATTTAACCGGTAATGATTATAAGTTTATTCTGGGGGTTAAGGTTCCCATAACAACACTTTGTCCGTGTTCAAAGGAAATATCCAAATATTCCGCACATAATCAACGAACTATGGTTAAAGTTAAAGTTAGTTATGATGAAAAAGATATTATTTGGATTGAAGATCTTGTTGAAAAAATTGAATCCTGCGGTTCAAGTCAGGTATATTCAATTCTAAAGCGCTGCGATGAAAAGTATGTTACAGAAACTGCTTATGAAAATCCAAAATTTGTAGAAGATGTTTTAAGAGATGTAATTTGTCTGTTAAAAGATGATGAAAAAATTACATTTTATGAAGTAGAAGTGGAAGCTCAGGAAAGTATTCACAATCATAATGCCTGGGCATTTCAAACAGAAAATAAAATAACCGGAGATGAAAAATGAAGGAATTATTTAACGATTACGTTCAATCTTTAGAAACTTATATAATGTTTCAAATTAAACAAGAAGCGCAAAGACTTACACCGGAATTAACCGCTAAAAACAGAGCGCCTATATCACTTTCTATGGGGGCGCCTGTTGAAAGACCTCCGAAATTTGTTTATGACAAACTTGTTGAAGCTTTAAACGGAGATTCAATGCATACTTATACAACTCCAAAGGGTGAAAGTTATCTTCTTGAATCAATAGCACAAAGAATGAAAAATCGTTTCGGTGTGGAACTTGATTCTAAGTCTGAAATTTTTTCTTTGATAGGTTCTAAAGAAGGAATTGCAAACATAATAAGAGCTTTAATTAATCCCTCAACAGATATCAAAAATAAAGATATAATATTAATTCCCGAC
>JAJQFK010000139.1 GCA_021201175.1 Candidatus Gastranaerophilales bacterium
GTGCTAATACTGAAAAATTTACTAATTTTCTGTTTGATTTCCAAATGACATATCCTGCAATCGGCAATGAAGAAATTATCCAAAAAGTTCCGAAAGTTGTCCAATAAACAAAACCGGCGAAACAAAGAATAAGATATAATACTAACCATAATAACGGCTTTTTAAGAATTTTCTTTTGAAGTAATAACAAAAAAGAAACCATATAAAGGCAAGAATTATAAACATGAGGAAAAGAAAAATTAACAATCAGTAACGGGGCAACGAACAACGGCGTTTTTTTAAAAAAATACAATCCTGATATAATAATTGCAAGCAGTTTTAGGTTGTCAAAAAATACTCCGCCAAGACAATAAGAATACAAATTAGAATCCCCGAATAAATATTTGCCGAAAAAAGCCGGCAAAATATCAGTATAACCATGCATAAGCATAATATCTTTAAAATATTGAAGATTATATTTATCGTGCATAAAAAAAGTTGAAAAAGTTTCTCCTAAATGATGGTCATCAACAGGAGCTGCGGGAATATAATAATTTTTAAACAAAAGAGCCAGTAATAAAGGCGCCAGAGTCCATGGTGAGATTTTATATTCAGAATTGCTCCTTTTTTTAACATCTATAAGTGCGGCAACAATTAATAATACAATAATACCCGATACCATAGGATAAAAATTGCCGTCAAAAGGATAAAGCAGAATATAAAAAATAACCGTTATAATCTGATATTTTGCGAAAAATTTACTCAATTTTTCAGGGAATGTAAGTTTATTAGAAATTCTCTTAGAAATAGTTACAAATTTATCAATAAAAAATCTACAATCCGGAAGGAATTTTTCTCTAATTGTAGTTATTAACGGAAGAACAGCAAAAAATAACGAAAGATAAATAAAGTAAATCACAATATCCAAAATTTTATTATGATTTTCAAAAACAGTAGTACCTGAATAAAAATCCTTTAATCCTGTGTAATGCCAAATAGGATACAGAATTTTATATAACAGAATACATAACAAAGCAGAAACGAGCATAGAAGATATGCTGTCAAGAAATTTTACTTTTTTAAAAACATTCATAAAACCAACCTTCTTTAGTAAAAAAGCAGGAGAACCGCCATAAGTAAATGTTACTCCAAAAGTTTGAAATTTCAAAACAAATTATTGATGAAATTCAAATAGAGTGAAGCAGGCAGAGGTTGTTCTTGTTGAAGTATCTCAATGATTTTTTTTAATTTAGAAATATCGTAATTTCTTTTTAAAATTTTTTTATAATCTTTTTCAAACATTTTTTAACAAAAAAAGAGTCGTTAAGACTCCTTATTATTAAATGGTACACCATATTGAGAAATTTCAAAACAAATTATCGGTGAAATATATGTAATATTTGAATTAAGAAAGATTGCTTTTTAAAAATATTATTAATGAATTATATTGTTAATTAAAATATTTAAATTTTTGTGATACAATCGTATAAAATACAGGATGATACAAATGGATAATACAGTGCAAACATCTTTTTTGGATATTCAAGAATATTGTCAAGAAGACGAAAATGCATATTATGAAGATACAGAATCAAATAATAGCAATGGTAAAATTTTTGTAGACAAATCAACTCGCACTATTTATGAATTATATAGACGTTATACAAAAAAAGAGATTGATATGTCTCCATATTATCAAAGAAAGCCTATGTGGGTTAAGCCAAGACAATCCAAGTTAATTGAATCGATACTGCTAGACGTTCCAATACAAGTTATTTATTTAGCCGAACTTGATCCGGCAAATAATGATAGCTATTATTATGAAGTTGTTGATGGACAGCAAAGATTAACTGCATTTTTTGAATTTTTAGACAATAAATTTAAATTGGAAAAACTCACTGTTTTAAAAAGTTTAAATGGCAAATGCTTTTCAGATTTAGAAGCTAGATATCAGCGTGCAATCGAAGATTATTTATTAACAGTTTATATCATCAAGAAAGAATCAGAAAAAGAAGCTAAATTTGATATTTTTGAAAGGATTAATATAGGAAGTACAAATCTTAATGCTCAAGAAATAAGAAATTGTGTCTATGCAAGAGGTCAGAGTGCAGAAGGTTTAAAATTATTATCCAAATTAGCTCAAAACGAAGATTTTGCAAATTTGGTAAACAAAAAAATGTTAGAAAAAAGGATGAAAGATGAAGAATTGATTTTAAGATTTCTTTCATATTATTTGAAAGGTATTAATGATTACACTGGTAGTATGACTCGTTTTTTAAATGATACATTAGATAATTACCATATATATAAACAAAATCTTAAAACAATAAAAGAAGATTTTTCAAAATCAATGAAATATATAAATGAATTTTTTGGAAAAAATGCTTTTATTATTAACCCTAAATCAACTCAAATAAACTTTGCTTTATTTGATGTACTGTCAACTTATTTTGCAAAACATGATGAAACTTTTATTAAAAATAATGAAAATATAATAAAAACAATACACTCTGAGTTATTAAATAATGCAGATTATAGGATATCTCTTACTGCAAATTCATCAACAAAAAGCAATACATATACAAGATTTAATATGTGGGAAAATTATATAAATCAAAAATTGTTAATGGAGCTGTAAATGATTAAAAATTTTTCAATAGAAAACTTTAAAGGATATTTTGGCAGATATGATTTTGAGTTTCCCGGATTAACGTATTTAACAGGTGCTAATAATTCGGGAAAATCATCTGTAATTCAAGCTTTATACATGATAGCATCTTCTAATTCAAATAATTTTGAACCATCATTATTGTTGAATACTCCAAATTATGCATTTGGAAGTTTTTCAGATATTCTTAATAAAAATTGTAGTAATAAAGAAAATATTAATTTTGAGCTTAATTTTGATGATTTTTATATTTTATTAAAATACGAAAACAATGAAATTGAAAATTATAATCCTATATTAAAAGAATTACAGGTTGAATTTATCGATAAAAATAAAAAAACAAAAAATTATGTATTTGAAAGAGTTGTTCAAAAAGACCCAGAAAAAAATCGATTTTTTAATTGGTTCAATTTAACAAAAACCGGCAAATTGCAAAAACAAGGAAATGCAGTAGTAATGGGATTTTCGCCAGAAATAATACCAAAAAACATTAAAGATATAAATTTAGAAGATATGATTCATTTTCGTTATAGCTTTGCAAAATTACAAACTAATACTATTAAATACTTAAAAGCATATAGAATAGAGGGGAAACCAAGTTATTTAATAAAAGGAAGTTCTATTACTGATATTGGTATAACCGGTGATGCCACAGCAGAAGCTATTTATAAAATGATGCAAGGAAACAGAACTGTTAAATTTGGGGAAAAAGAGTCTTTTTCAGAAATTTTTCAACGATGGTTTAAAAGGATAATAGGTGAAAATTATTCTTTGGCGGTTGAATCTCATGAAGGAACATTAAAGATAAAAATTGAAGAAGATTTACAAAAGCAACAAAGATATAGTATAACAGAAGTTGGATTTGGTTTCTCTCAAATTATACCTATAATTGCAATGATTTTGCTTAGTGAAGAAAACGATGTTCTTTTAATAGAAAATCCAGAAGTTCATTTACATCCAAAGCTACAAGCAAATTTGGCTGATTTATTTGTTTTCGCTATAAAACATAATAGAAAACTTATAATAGAAACTCACAGTGAACACATTATAAAT
>JAJQFK010000208.1 GCA_021201175.1 Candidatus Gastranaerophilales bacterium
GAACGAAATGTGCCTTTAAATTATAAAACATTTGAAAATAGAGTTCCAAAAATGAATGCAGAACAACTTAAGGAAATGTATCTTGCAAACAAATTAATCAACAATTATGGTGATATTACAAAAATAAATCCTGAAGATTTGCCGGACTTTGACCTATTTACATATTCATTTCCTTGCCAGGATATTTCTGTTGCAGGTTACCAGAATGGATTAAATGAAAGTTCTGGAACAAGGTCTTCATTGTTGTGGGAATGCTGTAAAATTATTGAAACTAAAAAACCTAAATATCTAATGATGGAAAATGTTAAAAATTTAGTAGGTTGCAATCATAAAAATAATTTTATGAAATTTTTAAGATATTTAGAATCTATTGGATATAAAAACAGATGGTCCATTTTAAATGCAAAAGATTTTGGTATTCCTCAAAATAGAGAAAGGGTTTTTTGTATAAGCATTTTGGATGAAATGAATTATTTTAGATTTCCAAAACCGGTAGATTTAAAAACAAGATTATATGATCTATTAGAAAAAAATGTTAGTGAAAATTTCTATTTGAAAAATAACCAGGTTATGACAAATCCGATTAAACAAGATGTAAGCTATTGCATAGATTCAAACTATTGGAAAGGTTCAACTTTATCAAGTTTTTTGGAAAAACACCGTCGCCAGTTAGTTACAGATAGAATTAACAAAGATGGTAATTTTATGGTTCGTAGATTAACCCCTCGAGAAGCCTGGCGATTAATGGGAGTCTCTGACAGTGATTACGAAAAAGTTTCTTCAATAATAAGTAATACTAATTTATATAAACAAGCAGGTAACAGTATTGTAGTAAATGTTTTAGAACATATTTTTACAAATTTATTTATAGAGTACGATACAACTATACAAGACCCAGGTTTTGCAGTACAATTACCTTTATTTAACTAAAAAATCAAAAGAGGTTTTTAATGGCTGCAAAAGAAGATATTATTGAATTGTTTCGCAAAAACGTAAAAGGCAAAAAGCCGGATGTGGAAGGCACAAACGAAAAACATGATGGCAGACAAGGACAATGGTTAGAACATCAATTTGGAATTTGTTCCAATGACTATAATTTGGCAGATTTATGGGGTTATGAACTCAAAAATGAAACAGCATCTAAAACAACATTTGGAGATTGGTCTGCTAATGAATATGTTTATACGAATCCCGAATACAGTATTTATTTTGCAGGCAGAAGTAAATTTGAAAAAAGAGAAGATTTTTTAAGAATTTTTGGAAAACCTAATGAATTGAAAGGTGGTAGATGTTCCTGGTCAGGAACTCCTTGTCCTAAAATAAATTGTTTTAATGATTTCGGGCAAAGATTAATCATAGATGACAATAAAGATATTTTAGCAATATATTGTTTTAGTGAAGATAAAAGGAACGACAAAACAAAGATTGTTCCTAAAGAATTACAAATTGAAAATCTCGTAATTGCACGCTGGTATGGTGAAACCTCGCCAACAACCAAAAAGAGTGACAAGTGTTTAAAAGCAAAACTTGAAGACAAATTCAATGATAAAGGTTGGTTCACCTGTAAAACTAATGCAAGTGGAACTTATTGCAAAATTTGTTTTGGCAAACCTATGAATTATGATGAGTGGCTTGGACTTGTAAAACAAGGAATAGTCTATTTCGACAGTGGAATGTATCAAGGTAATAGAAGACCATATTCACAGTGGAGAGCAAATAATAATTATTGGGAAAGTTTAATTATAGAAACTTATGAATAAATTGTGTTGTTATGATAAGTAATCACTTAACAAAATGGCTTGTCAGGTCTTGTTGTGCTAATATCAAAGTATGAGATCTAAGAAAAAAATAAAAATTATAGATTTATTCGCAGGAATCGGCGGAATTAGACTTGGTTTTGAACAAGCCTTTCAGGGAAATGTTGAATGTGTATTTACAAGTGAAATTGATAAATTCGCAATTCAAACTTATTCTGAAAATTTTGGAACTGAAAATATATATGGTGATATTACGCAAATTTCGGAGAAAGATATTCCCGATCATGATATTCTACTTGCAGGTTTCCCTTGTCAGCCATTCTCTCAAGCAGGCTTAAAAAAAGGTTTTAAAGATACCCGTGGAACCTTATTTTTTGATATTGAAAGAATTTTACTTGATAAAAAACCCGGGGCCTTTTTATTAGAAAATGTAAAACAATTAAAAGGTCATGATAAAGGAAATACATTGAAAGTTATTTTAGATCATCTAGATAAAGCCGGATATAAGACTTACGTTCAAGTACTTGCTGCAAAAGACTTTGGTATTCCTCAAAATAGAGAGAGAATTTATATAGTAGGCTTTCTTAACCATAATGTTGATTTTGAATTTCCAAAACCTCTAAATATTGAAACCAGAGTTGGTAATATTTTAGAAAAAAGTCCCGATTCTAAATATACTATTTCGGATAAATTATGGGCAGGGCATCAAAGACGTAAGCTAATGCATACATTAAAAGGAAACGGCTTTGGCTATGGATTGTTCAACGAAAACAGCCCGTATACAAATACAATTTCTGCTCGTTATTATAAAGATGGAAGTGAAATACTTATTGAACAAAAGGATAAAAATCCAAGAAAAATAACACCAAGAGAAGCTGCCAGATTGCAAGGTTTTCCTGAAAATTATAAAATTACATCTGTGTCAGACAATCAATTATATAAACAATTTGGAAATAGTGTTTGTGTTCCTGTAATAACAGCTATTGCAAATCGGATGAAACAATTTATTGATAATGACAAAATTTCTAATTAATATAAATCTAAAATGAGGGGTTATATGTTATATAATGTTTATTCTTGAAAATAAATCTTTGATAAATTATTTCAGAAGAAAATTAATTGACTGGGAAACTAAAAATTTTGCAGATTTTCCCTGGCGATTTTGTACGAACAAATGGCATTCGTTAGCTGTAGAAATTATGTTACAAAGAACAAAGGCAGAACAGGTTCTACCTGTATACGGGGATTTTTGTAGTAAATATCAAGAACCAAAACTCTATTATAAAGACAAGACAGCTAATATATTTAATTCATTGGGCTTGCAGCAAAGAAATAAGGAGTTTAAGCTTCTAGCAAAAGAACTCACTAACAAACAAATCCCCGAAACAAAAGAGTTATTGCTAAAATTGCCAGGGGTGGGAGAATATGTTGCGTCGGCATATTTATCGTTACATCAAAATAAAAGATCTGTAATAATTGACAGTAATGCGGTAAGGCTATATGGCAGATTCTGGGGATTTAATACTGATGGTGAAACACGACGTAAAAAATGGTTTATTAAACTTTCCGATAAATTAACACCTGAACGAAAGTTTTATTACTATAATTACGGGCTATTAGATTTACCAAGAAGCATATGTAAAATTAAGCCTAATTGCAATTGTTGCCCCTTAAAAAAGAAATGTAAATATTTTAATAATCAATAAAGATTTTATTTTTAAAATTAGAAAGTTAAAAACGAGGGAATCAGGAGCAAGAAAAAATATAGGATTAACAATTTACGCAAATGGTGATATGAGCGTTCAAGATAGACACAGATTTTGTAATGAAGTAGAAAATGTTTTAAGCGAAAAAATCGGGAAACTGATGCCATAGTGCATATAGAACCTATAATTTTAGATGTAGTCTATTAAATTAGTT
>JAJQFK010000095.1 GCA_021201175.1 Candidatus Gastranaerophilales bacterium
GATGTGTAAAGTGCAATTATTTCTTTTTTTTTATCCTCAAGCGAAAGCGCGGCGAAACAAGTATTCGCACATAAAATAATCGAAATTAATAATATAAAAAATCTTAATATTTTTTTCATAATCTACCTGCTAAATATTATAAAATAATATAAGAAATGTTTCTATGTGTTTGTAAAATTTTATAACAATTTTTAGTTTTATCTCAATTTTAAATAGCAAAAAGACTTTATTATAATAGAGAGTTATAAAAAAGTGAAAAAATATGATTAGTTTAGATTTGGATTTATCATATTTAAGCAAATACTACAACATTGGCAGGACTGCATTAGAGAACTACCAGGGTATGAGTATTGTGCAAATAATGGAAACAGAAGCAGAAAAAGGCAATAACGATGCTGCTCGTTTCTTAATGCAAATAACAAATAATCCGGAAGAACTGGCTAATCTTTTTCAACTTGTTAATCCTGAAAACAGATATTTGATTCTATCCAATATGAATCAAGATGATTTGATAAATGTAATGGCTTGTCTGGATCCTGAGGAAATGATTTTGGGATTAAGTATATTTACACCGGAAGCTCTGGTTGAACTTATGATGCTGCTTGAACCGGAAAGCCTTGCAACTGTTGTATTAAACACAATGGATCCTTATCAATTTCTTCAAGCAATACCGGAAGAATTTATGGATGAATTTATAGATTCAGATGATATAGATAGAGAAATCTGGATGCAAGCCTTAGGCGAAGTTGATGAAGAACATCTTCAAAAAATGATGGAAAACATAACAGGACAGGCATGTTACGACGATAGAGATACAATTCTTGCGACAATGAGTTCATATTCCGATGATGATTTTATGGCTTCATTACACGGAATGGAAACAGAAGGAAAGCAGGATTTAATATTAAATGTTCTGGCAAAAAAACCGGAATTGTTTGAATCTTTTTCACAAGAAGCAATGACTTATCCTTTCCAAACTATGCAAAAAGAAGATATATTAAAATCTTTAATGGTTTTAGATACAGAAGAAATGATTCCTATGGTGGAAGATTTACCGCAGGAGATAATGGCGCTTATTGCTACTCAAATTGATCCGGCAGTTTTCGCAAAACTATTGTGTAAGGATTTTACAAGCGTTATTGCAAATTGCGGTATCGATTTAAGTTAATCGCTCAAATAACTATTTATTAATGCTGACGATAGAATTGCTACTGCCCTGTCTGCGCCAGTACTATTATTATCAATTTTTTTGTTTGCTACTGATAGTAGTGTATATAGTGCCGCTTTGTTATTGCTGCTCTTGCTTTCTGTTTCTGTTATTATTGTTTCTGTAGTTCCTTCTGAAACGCCTTCAGTTACAGACTCTTGCTCATCATTATTATCATTATTCTGGTTTTCTTCTTTTGTTGTTGTTTCTGATGTTGTTTCATATGCTTCTGCAGTACATTCTTCTTCTACTTCTTCTTCTACTACTTCTTCTGCTTCTTCTACTTCCACTGTTTCTTCTTCCGGAATTTCTTCTATTACTACTGGCGGTGTATATTTTGGTTTTGTGTAATAATAGTTATTGGAATATGTAACTTCTTCTTGGACGACATCGGGATTATAACTATATTTATAACCAACAACTTGATTATTCTCATAAACATATTCTTTTGATACTTCGTAGTTGCCATCGTTATTCCCATCAAAGGATTTTGATTTTATAGTTCCATCTTCATTCATTTCAAATTTACTTTTTTTGATTTCATTAGTATTGTTATTTGTTGTACTAACTAAAGTATTTCCATCTTCGTCATATGTTATAGATACTGTATAACTGTTTTCTCCGTCTGAAATTATATATGTTCCATCTCCATTATCTTGAATATTTTCTGCATTACTTATTAATTCGGAAGAAATATCAGAATAAGTCAGCAACAATTGCTGAGTATCATTCATATCTTCATAGTTCGCTTGCTGCATAATTCTGGCATAATCAGGTTTGTCGTTTGTATCAGCATCATAATATTTTAATATTTCTCCCGTTATATTGTCATAGCTAACTTCACTTTCACTTCTAAGAAATTCTTCTCCATTTGAGTCAATGCCATATGTACTTATTTTTGAAATATCACCGCTGTCATTAAAAGAATAGTATTCAACATAATCAATTGAGCCGTCGTTATCTATATCAATTTGCCAGGAGGCAGTATCATCATCTTCACTAAAAGAAAAATTATCACTTGTAAAAGAATAATCTATTGCCATACCTTCACATTGTGCATTCGTAAAATCAAAAATTGAACTTTCAATTTGTTCTTGTATTTCAGATTGATACTCGGTTGTACCTTCACTATAACTTAATAAAAATTCTTTAATTGATAAATTTTTATAGTTATAATTAATTTCCGACATTAATTAATCTCCATTTTTAGTTTTATACTAATGGTTTATATATCGGCATTTACCCCCCCCTTTAGGATTTGCGGGGCTTTTGTTACAAAAATTTACACAAAAAATTTAACTATCAAGTTTTTGCGCTTCTAATCAAATTATTTCTTTAGAACTAGTATTTAAAGATCTATTAATAATTTTTTACTTATAAGCGACAACTTTTTTCGGAATTTTGTTTTAGTCCAATGTTGCACTTGATTACATAATATTAATCTTCTGTCTCATCTTCAATTTCTTCAATATATGCAGCAATTTTATTAAATTCTTCGTCATCTTCAATTACTTCAAAAGAGAATTCTTCACCGTCTTTTTTTAGCCTCATAACAAGAACTTCGCCTTCTTCTTCCGTTTCCGAATCTTCCTGCGGAAGAAGCAGAGCATATTCTACATCATCAACAGAAACAATATCCAAAAGTTCAAAAGATACTTTATTTCCTTCTTCATCAAACGTTTCAATTAATTGTTCATTTTTGTTTGTCATATTTTCTCACTTTCTATCAAGAAATTGCTGTAAAATTATACAAGCACTTTTAAGATCTACTAACTTTTTATCTTTAGTATATTTTCTGCCTGTCTGCGCAAGAATATATTCCGCCTGCCGGCTGGTTAGTCTTTCATCTTCAAAGATAACTTCGTATTCATCTTTAAAATTTGCTGCGAAATCCATACAGTCAGCAGCTTGAATGCCTAAAGTATTATTCATATTTTTAGGAAGTCCCGCAACAATTTTTTTTATATTATTATCCTTGCAAATTTGTTTGATTTTTTCAATTGCTTCTTTTTCTGGATTTCTGGGTATTGTTTCAACGGGATGTGCTATAATCCCCATTATATCACTCATTGAAATCCCTATCCGTTTTTTGCCTATATCAAGTCCTAAAATTTTATTCATATATCCAATTTTTTCTTAATAAGTTAACTATATTACTTACTTTTTTATAATCATATTTCTGCGCAATTGAATTTCTTTTTCTGAAAATATTAACAGGCAGTACGGAATCTTTTAAATTTTTTTGCACAAGTCCAAAATGATTAAAAATACTTCTTTGCAGTATAACAGATTTAAAAGTACTAAAATATTCATCGTTTTTTAATATTGTATAAAATTTATCCGCATCAGTATTTTTTGAATTTTGTTTGAGCAGATATATTAAATTATAAAATTTTTCCCGCCATAAATTTAAAGTTTCTTCATCAAAAACAGTATCAATATTCTCAATTAAAAGATTATTTATATAT
>JAJQFK010000080.1 GCA_021201175.1 Candidatus Gastranaerophilales bacterium
TATCAATATTTATGAATTACTCAAGACAGAGAGAGATAATAAAAGATACACTTATTAAAAATCCTATTCATCCTACGGCTGAACAGCTTCTTGCGATAATAAGGAAAGAACATCCTTTATCTAATATAGGTATTGCTACTGTTTACAGAAACTTGAGCAAATTGGCGGAAGCCGGTGAAATAAAAAGAATTATCGGGCTTGAAACCTCTGAACATTTTGACCATAACACATTTGTTCACTATCATTTTTATTGTAAAAAATGCGGCAAGGTCTATGATATTGATTCTGCTGTTGCTGATAATATTGTTGAAAATACAAAATTACAAACGGGATTTATTGTAGATGATTATGATATTGTATTTCATGGTATTTGTAAAAATTGTCGTAATCAATAATTTTATTGTGTAATATAATAATTTAATAAGTATGTTATTTAATAATCTGTAAAGGAGATAAAAATGGAAAATTATATTTGTACAGTTTGCCACTATGTATATGAACCGGCTGAAAACGGTAATGTTGCTTTTGAAGATTTGCCGGAGGACTATGTATGTCCACTTTGCGGAGTCGGAAAAGATATGTTTGAAAAAGAACAATAATTATAAAAGCCGGTTTAAGCTATAAACGCTTGTGCCGGCTTTGCTTTTTGCATTAACCCGTTAGTCTTGAAAGAGGATTGTATGATTTACAAAAAAATAAAAGATAATATATTTTATGCCGGTATGAATGATAAAGACCGTTTAATCTTTGATGAGTTGATTCCTTTAGATAAAGGTACAAGCTATAATTCTTATATAGTTTTGGGCAGTGAAAAAACTGCCGTTATAGATACTATGTATCCTAAATTTACAAATGAGTATATAAAATCATTTGATGAAAACGGAATAAAAAAAGTAGATTATATAATTGCAAATCACGGAGAGCAGGATCATTCGGGAAGTATTCCCGCACTTTTGGAAAAATTTCCGCAAGCAATTGTAGTGACCAATGCAGTATGTGCAGGAAATCTCAAAGAAATGCTTTTTATTCCTCCAGAGAAAATTAAAATAATTAAAAATGATGAAGAACTTTCACTCGGAGATAAAACCCTTCAATTCAAAATCTCACCGGGAGTCCATTGGCCGGATACAATGTTTACATATTTAAAGGAAGATAACATAATATGTACGTGCGACTTTTTAGGGGCTCATTTTATCTTTAATGATGTTTTTGCAGTTCCTTCTGCTGAACTTGAAAGAAGTGCAAAAAAGTACTTTGCAGAAATTATGATGCCTTTTAGTTTTGTATGCAGAAAATATGTTAAACAGCTTAAAGATTTAAATGTTTCTATGGTTTTACCCAGTCATGGACCAATATATAATAAGCCTGATTATATATTAAATTTGTATGAAGATTGGGCGGGAGAAAAAGGGAAAAACATCGTTCTGCTTCCATACGTTTCAATGTACCATTCTACAAAAGAGATGATAGATTATCTTGCCAAAAAGCTTGAAGATAAAGGTATTCCTTCAATTAAATATGATATGGTTGACGGAAATCTTGGAGATTTGGCAATTGCACTTGTAGACGGAACAACAATAGTTCTCGGTACTTCAATGGTTCTCGCAGGACCGCACCCTGCTGCATTTAATACCGTTTATTTAGCAAGTGTATTGAAACCAAAAGCAAAAGTTGCTTCTTTTATAGGCTCTTACGGATGGGGCGGTAACTTGTTCGGTAAAATGACTGAAATGCTTGCTCCTTTAAAACTTGATATTATTGAACCAATCCTTGTAAAGGGCAAAGCCAAACAGGAGGATTATAAAAAATTGGATAGAATGGCTGATGAAATTTATGAAAAACATCGTGCATTGGAACTTATTTAATATTTTTATGATTGAATATTAAAATTTGTAAATCAAGAAATTTTTTCAATGACAATTATTTTTTTTACGGTTTTTTAAAAAAATGTTTAAAACTATAAAGAAAGATAAAGTATGGAAAAAATTGTAATTAGTCCGTTGACAGGAGAAAGAACTGTTATTAGAACAACAAATACCCCTGATAAAGAAGAAAAACAGACTCCCGAAATGAATAAAAGAAAAGAAGAATTGGAAAAAGCACTGGAAGGTCTGTCTTTAGGGGAAATGGTTCGTGTTGCAAATTTATATAAAGCTAAATATTCCGGAAATACAGACGAAAATAACCAAGAACAAGAATCTGTACAACCTTGCGATATTAGAAAAAAAGAAATAGAAACTCTAAAAAATGAAAGAAATTCTAACTTATTGCACTTAAAAGAAAATTTAAAAAAAGATTTGGGCATATTATCAGTAATTTATGACGACTCAAAAGATGAAAATGCTAAAAAACAAAAACAAGAACAAAAAGAGCTGCTTATGCAAGAATATTATATTAATATGTCTAAAACAAAACAGCGGTATATAGATGGTTTAAACTCTATTTATTATAATAATTATGAACAAAATTAAAGCGTTACTCTTTGAGAATAGATAAGATTCCTATCAATAGCTGATTAAAAAAGTTGTAAACATTTTTATTAATTATTAAAAATCTTAAGAAAAATTAAAAAATTAATCTAAATAAAATGCGGTAACAACTTTATGTGAATCTTCGGCATGCTGTATTGCTTTATGCAAAGTATTAGAAGTATGGGATAAAAAGCAAATTAATTGCTGACATTCATCAATAATTTCCCTGTTACATATACGGCTGGCATCTGCAAGAGTCATCATTGAGCGATCCGGATGTTCTATGATATTTGGAACACCGATTAATTGATCTTGAACATCAGAAGGCTGCTGTCCGATTGTCTGGGGAAGAATAACTCTTAATTTATCCGGATTAGCTTTCATAGCGCCTCGTATTGCCGCTGCATTAGTTCCGCTGGAACCGCCGCTTGTTATTATTGTATTTCCCTGAATTACCAGAGCATAAGATAAAATTTCTATTATTTGTTGATGTGTAATTGGTAAATTTCTGCTTCCAATTATTGCTACTTTTTTTGCTGCTTGCTGAATTGTAGCTAATTCCATTGCTAATGCGTCTAATGCATCATGATTATCTGCTGCC
Source organism: Candidatus Gastranaerophilales bacterium (assembly GCA_021201175.1). Classification (GTDB taxonomy): domain Bacteria; phylum Cyanobacteriota; class Vampirovibrionia; order Gastranaerophilales; family Gastranaerophilaceae; genus Avigastranaerophilus. The sequence goes on from JAJQFK010000080.1 coordinate 3,073, forward strand.
ACTTTATCTAAATCATCAAGTGGAACCATAATCTGCTGTTCATTCTTATTCTCGTCTGACATATATTTTCCTATTTGTCTAAATAATTTTTATATTTATAATATAATTAATAATAACACATTTTGAAAAAAATAAAAGGTACATGTTAAATATTTTAGAGGGATTAAATAGAGAACAGAAAGAGGCGGTACTTCAAGATAGAGGTACTATACTTGTTCTTGCGGGCGCAGGATGCGGAAAAACAAAGGTTTTAACAACCAGAATTGCGAATTTAATCAGTTCGGGAGTATCTCCTTATGAAATTCTTGCCGTTACATTTACAAACAAAGCTGCAAAAGAAATGGTTGAACGTTTATCACGCATGGTCGGCGAAGAAAAAGCAAAAAAAATGTGGATAGGCACCTTTCACTCTGTTTCCGGCAGAATATTGAGAACAGATATTCAATGTTATACTGATGAAAATGGGAAATCCTATGATAATAAATTTGTTATTTATGATGATACGGATTCTTCCGCAATTCTTAAAACTGCTATAAAAAATTGCAGTCTTGATGAAAAAATTTATCAACCTAAATTAT
>JAJQFK010000180.1:0-2767 GCA_021201175.1 Candidatus Gastranaerophilales bacterium
CTATAAATTCGCTCATAATAACGTTACTTATTAGGAATCCGGATTCGGTTAAATGGCAATAACCATTATCAATATTAATAAAATTTTGATACTTGTTTAGAATTTTATTGTATTTATCTCTAAAATCAATGCTGTATTTTAGGTCAAAATCTTTTATATTAATTCCTTGTTTTAGGCGGAGTCCTAAAAAAATTTCATTTTCCATAGTTTCTTGCTTAGAAAGAACGGTTATTTCTTCTTTTTCCAACGGATTTTCTATATACTTCCCTAATTTTGAAATATTCTTGTACCTTATATTTTTTTCATATCCCGACGCATTTAAGCCAAATCCATAATATTCTTTATTTAGCCAATATGCTGTATTATGTCCGGACTCGAACCTGGACTTTGAAAAATTGCTTATTTCATAATGATTAAAATTATTTTTTTTCAGGAAATTGCATAAATATTCATACATATCTGCCTGAATATCATTATCAGGTATATTAGAAGGAGGATTTTTTCCAAAAAACGATTCCGGTTCGATTTTAAGTCCGTAGGTAGAAATATGCTGTATATCAAGTAAAACTACATTTTCTAAATCAAATTTTAATTTCTCAAAGGTTTGAGATGGAAGTCCATATATTAAATCAATACTAATATTGTCAAATCCTGCTTTTTTTATTAGTTCAAGAGCATTTGTAATATCTTTTTTTGTGTGGTTTCTTCCTATTAATTCAAGAATTTTGCTGTCAAAACTTTGAACTCCTAATGATACTCTGTTTATACCGGCACTTCTATATTTAATAAATTTATTTTGTTCGACTGTTTCCGGATTTACTTCAATTGTAATCTCGGGATTATCTTCAAAATAAAATTTTGATATAATCTTTTCAACTTCAAATCCCTCAAGAAGAGAAGGTGTTCCTCCGCCTATATATAATGTTTGAAGTTTCTCTTTGTTATATCTGTTTTTTATTTCATAAAACAACCTGTCAAGATAAACTTCTTTATTTTTAATATCCTCACCGGAAACAAACGAACAATATTTACATTTTCTCAGACAAAATGGTATATGAATATATGCATGCTTAATCATTTTTTAATTAAACGGCGCTGTAACCCGAATTTAAAGCCTGTATATTACCTTCAAGCATTTGTGCTTTTTTCCCCGTGAGTTTATTTTTCATTAAAGAAACAATACTTTCGGTAGTTACAACGGGAAACGACTTTAAAAAAACGCCTAAAGATACAATATTAGCCATTTTCTCATGACCGGATTTATGTGCAATATCAGTCATAGGAACAAATTTATAAGTAATATCTTTTCTGGACGGTGCAGATTTAACCAATGAAGAATTAACAACCATAATACCACCGGGTCTGATTTTACTTTCAAACCGTTCAAAAGAAGGTTCGTTAAGAGCTATGACATTTTCCGGTTTATCAACGAAAGCGCAAGCTACTTCATCATCAGACATACAAACCGTACAATTAACGGTACCGCCCCTCATTTCAGCGCCGTAAGCAGGCGACCACGTTACATTTAAACCTTCATTCATACAAGCATTAGCGAGAAGCTGACCTATAAACAACACTCCCTGCCCGCCGAAACCTGCTATTAAAACATTTGAATCCATTATAGCACCTCACTTACCTTGTCTTTATAAACTCCGGGAACAAAAACTTCTGACATTTCACCTCTAACACGTTCATGCGCCTGTTTTGGAGTCATTTTCCAGTTTGTAGGGCAAGTTGCAAGTATTTCAACAAACCCTGTGCCTAAACCTTTTATTTGTGCTTCAAAAGCCTTTTTTATACATTTTTTTGCATTCAGTATTGCTTTGGGGCTATCCAACGTTACTCTTGCAACATAAGCGGTTCCGTCAACTTCTTTTAAAATTTCAGAGATTTTTAAAGGGAATCCGGATAATTCCGGTTTCCTTCCTTTTGTAGTTGTTGTAGTAATTTGTCCGATTAAAGTGGTAGGCCCGGCTTGACCTCCCGTCATACCGTATGTTGTATTATTTATACATATTGCGGTGAGTTTTTCTCCTCTTGTCATTGCATGAATTGTTTCGGCAAGACCTATAGAGGCTAAATCTCCATCACCTTGATACGTAAAAACAACTTTATCGGGTTTAGAACGTTTAACACCGGTTGCTACAGCTAATGAACGTCCATGAGCCGCTTCAACTATATCCAGATTAAAGAAATCGTATGAGAAAACACTACAGCCTACAGAAGCTATAGCTATTGTTTTTTCACGTACTCCAAGTTCGTCAAGCACTTCTGCAATCAACTTTACCGCCACACCGTGGTCACAACCGGGGCAAAATGTTATTCTAAAATCATCTCTTATCGAATCCGGTTTCTTATATACAAGCTGTTCCATATTTTTTCTCTACTATTTCTTTGTAAACACTTTCAATTTGCTGATAAATTTCTTCAACGGTCATCATAACACCTGCGGGTCTGCCGTAGAATTTAATAGGAATATTTGCTGCTCCTGCTGCTATAGAAGCCTTAATATCTTGCAGCATTTGACCGCAATTTAATTCAATATCCAAAATCCCGTCTACTTTTTGAGCAATATCAGAAACTATTTTTTCGGGGAACGGATTTAACATAATCGGTCTGAACAATCCTACTTTTAACCCGTTTTTTCTTGCTAATTTAACGGCTGCTTTGGCGATTCTGGCAATACTTCCAAATGCCGTTATAACAAGTTTTGCGCCTTCTATTTCATATTTTTCAAAAATATTTTCGTTTTCCAGAATTTTATTAT
>JAJQFK010000180.1:2777-3626 GCA_021201175.1 Candidatus Gastranaerophilales bacterium
TTTCAATAGAAGCAATATGTCTGGGTTCTCTGTCCTTTGCGCCGTCAAGAGCCCAATCGGATTGATCTATTTCTTCATAAGGATACTCTCCGACAATAGCCGGTTCCATCATTTGTCCGAGCATTCCGTCTGCCAACAGACAAACGGGGGTTCTGTATTTTTGTGAAACATAAAAACATTTATAAGTTAAATCTATACATTCCTGTACGCTGTCGGGAGCAAAAGTAACAAGTTTATAATCACCGTTTCCTCCGCCTTTTGTTGCTTGTAAATAATCGCCCTGAGAGGGATAGATATATCCAAGCCCCGGACCGCCCCGCATAACGCTTACAATAACGCACGGAATTTCATCTCCAGCTATAAATGAAATCCCCTCCTGCATAAGTGCTATTGCACATGAAGAAGATGATGTCATTGCCTTTACACCGGTTGCGCCGGCACCAAGAAGCATACTTATTGCAGCAACTTCACTTTCGGCGGGAACAAATGCTCTGTCCAATTCCGGCATTTTTTCACTCATATATTCGCCTATTTCACTCTGCGGAGTTATAGGATATCCGAAATAACTTTGACATCCCGCTTCTATTGCTGCCTTTGCAATTGCATAATTACCTTTTAACAGTTGTTTTTCTTTTTTCATTTGTATACCTTTTCAATAGCTATATCCGGACAAACTCTCGCACATATTGCACAACCTATGCAATTCTTTTGCGCATTGACTTTTGCCGGATAATATCCAAGTGCATTAATATTATCATCAATTTCCAAAACTTTATTCGGACATGAATCTACACATATATAACACGCTTTACATCTATCTCTGTTTAAAACTATTCTTCCCATATAATG
>JAJQFK010000273.1:0-164 GCA_021201175.1 Candidatus Gastranaerophilales bacterium
GGTAGCACCGTAGGGCGCTGCCAAAAAGATTGAACTGAATAATCACAATAACATTATAAATTAAATATCGGGATGTAGCGCAGTTTGGTAGCGCACCGTGTTCGGGTCGCGGGGGTCGCAAGTTCGAATCTTGTCATCCCGATATTTTGTATAAAGTCGCAAGT
>JAJQFK010000273.1:264-3603 GCA_021201175.1 Candidatus Gastranaerophilales bacterium
TTCACGTTTCGCGATTTTCTAAGGCACAGCCAAGAAAATCTGCTCACCTGACCCGTAAAACTACGGCTCATTCTTCGCCTTGTTTTTCGTGCGAATCTTGTCATCCCGATATTTTGTATAGAGCCGCAAGTTTCACGTTTCGCGATTTTCTAAGGCACAGCCAAGAAAATCTGCTCACCTGACCCGCAATAAAGGCAAGTCTTAAATATTAATCAAGATACCATATTTCTGTAATTTTAATATGTCCGAACAAAATTTCACGATAAAACCGAAGGTGTGAGTGAAATTTTGAGAGTGGCACCTTGAAAAGGTGAGCCCCAATTTTTCGGTGACGAGGAGTCATCGGAAAATGCGGGCGACACTAGATTATGTTTTAAGGCGTTTAAGGTTCTAATCAAGAGTTTTAATGAAACATTTCTTTTTCCGGTTTCAACTTTTGCAATGTATTCTCTGCAATATCCGGTAAGTTCCGCTAATTTTTCTTGAGTGTACCCTTTTTCTTTCCTTAGTTTTACAAAATTACAGGATAATTTTACCAAAGCTTTTTCTTCAAAATTATTATACATATTTTCTCCTTTTTTTGAGGTTTATTTGTTAAAAATCCCGAAAAAAAGTTGTTGGACACAAGTAAAAATGAAAATATATAAAAATTGCCTGAAAGAGCGGAAAATCCAAGAAGCGGATTTCGGAAAATACGCCGTGCTGCAAAGCAGCACGGCACGAAAATGTAAAAAAGTCAGCGGAACGACAAAATTGCGAAAGCAATTTGAAAGTGAAGTAAAGACTTTTGAACTGCAAAAATTTAAGATAGTATAACGACGAAGCAATCTAGTCCTAAAGATGGCAGAGATTGCCGCGCCGATAAATCGGCTCGCAAAGACGTTCATTGCCCGCCTAATTCCTTCATATTCCGTAATAATTAATAGAAATATCTACAACTGCCTGTTTTATCCTAAAACCTAAAATTATTTCTCCAGCAAAATTTTATAAGTACAGCCGGCGCCATTCATAGAATTTGACGATGTTTCCGAACAATATGCATTAGTATTGCTATAATATTTTGTTCCTTTGGCTCCCATTGGAATTATACTTCCGTTTTCGTCTAATTCAAACATAAACAGGTCTTTACCTAAACGATTCGGCTTTTTATCTTTGCCGTTTACGTCAACCGATATAAATAATAAACCATTATAGTCATTAATAAATATAATACTTCCGTCATTCAAAATAAATTGACCGTCATCAAAATAATTTTGAGTTATTGTTTTTCCCGTATAAGTTGAATATACATTGTTAAAATCATCATAATTGACACAAGGCTGGGCTGTTTCAGAATTCCTATCGCTGTGACCCCAACCGCAATCTTGCATTAAATTTAAATAAGGTGTTAATTTATATTTAAATGTATGGTAGACCCCGCTTAATGTTATGTCTGAATTAACTAACCTTACTCCGTTATCAATATAATATCTGTCAAGTGACTGCTGTAGAACGGAATAATTTTTCTTTAATGATGATTTTATCGCTTTTTCCTGATAATTTGCGTAAATTAAAGGAAAAGTCATAGCAGCAATAATCCCGATTATTACAAGAGAAATTAAAACCTCCGACAATGTAAATGCTATTTTATGTTGTTGTTTCATTGTTTCGTTAATCCGGTTCTATAGCACTATGTCGCCATGAGCGACAATAATATAAAAAACGTATCATAAAATATAAATATGGTCAATGGTTTTAAAAAAACACTTGGAAGTAATATAAAAAAATTCCGAATGGAAAAAGGATTCACACAAGAAAAATTAGCACTGGAAACAAATGTTTCCCGCTCTCATATTGCCATGATAGAACTCGGGAAAAGAGATTTTACTGTTAGTACTTTATTTAAGATTTCAAGAGCCTTAAATATAACCATAGATAAAATATTTGATTTTGATAATTTAGAAGAATATAAATTTGACATTGAAAAAATATATGAATAAAAGAATCCGGTTTTATTTTTAAACCGGATTCAAATTTATATTTGTTCAACGGATTAATATCTATAATGAGCGAAAGCTTTATTAGCTTCAGCCATTTTATGGGTATCCTCGCGTTTTTTACAAGCTGCGCCGGTACCGTTAGAAGCATCCATCAATTCATTGGTAAGTTTTTCAACCATTGATTTACCATTACGTTTTTTAGCTGCTTCAATCAACCATGTTGAACCCAAAACCATACCTCTATCAGCTTTAACTTCGAGAGGCACTTGATAAGTAGAACCGCCTATTCTTCTAGCCTTAACTTCTAATAAAGGAGTTGCATTTGTCAATGCTTTCTTAAAGATTTCCAACGGTTCATCTTTTGATTTTGTTTTAAGATTTTCTAAAGTAGAATAAAATATTCTTTCTGCAACTGATTTTTTACCGCGGCGCATTAATCTGTTAATAAAACTTGCGATATCAACACTATTATATACAGCATCCGGAGCGGGTATTCTTCTTGCAGGTTTACTACGTCTTGACATTATAAATCACCTTTCCTATTTTTTCTTAGCTCTTTTAGCGCCGTATTTAGATCTTGATTTAGCTCTATTTGCGACACCGGCTGTATCTAAAGTACCTCTGACAATATGGTATCTAACCCCAGGTAAATCTTTTACCCTTCCGCCTCTGATTAAAACTACAGAGTGTTCTTGTAAATTATGTCCGATTCCCGGAATATATGAAGTAACTTCAAAACCATTCGTCAATCTTACTCTGGCAACTTTTCTAAGTGCAGAATTCGGTTTTTTAGGAGTTGTTGTATAAACTCTCGTGCAAACACCTCTTTTTTGAGGGCAGTTTGCTAACGCTGGTGATTTAGTCTTATCAGTTGTTTTTTGACGTTCTTTACGTACTAACTGTGCTATTGTAGGCATGTTTTCTCCTTGTGAATTATCATTATTCTGATTGAAGTTCAGCACAAACCCAACCATTAATTTTACCTTATTCTATAGTGATACTACAAGCATAATGCCTTGTCAACGCTTTAATAGTTTTACTCATTTACATTTATTTATTTTTTAGTGCATTATCAAGGGCGATTTCCAGTGCTGCAATTTTTCGTTTTAATACTTCTTTGTCGTCTGAATCAGCTTCACTTTGAAGTGATAATTTTTCTGTCCTTTTTGCATACATATCTATTTGTTTAGCAAATTTTATATTTCTTATTCCCGAATATATAACTCCCGAAAAAATTCCGATTATATATGAAAAGAAAACTACAAAAAATGTGCTTAATACTACAGTTTTTCCATCTATAGACACTGCTAATTGTACTGATGTTTGATTAATATAATTTGCGATTAAAACATACATTATG
>JAJQFK010000004.1 GCA_021201175.1 Candidatus Gastranaerophilales bacterium
CAGTTCAATCTTTTTGGCAGCGCCCTACGGTGCTACCTCTCGTAAAACTTGCCACAGGCAACTTTTACTCGGCAGAGTCAAACTGCGACATCATGGTATTTAATCTATATTTTATTGTCAAACTACAATGTTATTGTGATTATTCAGTCTAATCTTTTTGGCAGCGCCCTACGGTGCTACCTCTCGTAAAACTTGCCACCGGCAACTTTTACTCGGCAGAGTCAAACTGCGACATCATGATATTTAATCTATATTTTATTGTCAAACTACAACATCATTGACCTTTACCTCAGTACCGGTATGGCGACTGATACTATATATTTTAATACGAAAATAAAAAAATAAAAGACTTTTTTAATAATAGACTTTTTGTATCATTTATTTTATAATTATTTTCGTTAGTTATATCAAACAAGGATAAAAATGACATCAGACAGTATTCCCGAGCAGGCAAAATCCGAAACTCCTGAACAGGTCGAAAACAAATCCGGAAATGTTAATCTTAAATTTAGAGCTGTAGTTAGAGCTTTTCTTGCAAATATTTTTATAACAATTATAAAATTTGCTTCATGGTATTTTACAAAAAGTTCTGCTATGTTCGCAGAAGCTATCCACTCCGGTGTCGATTCCTTTAATAGTATTTGTCTTATGATTGGCTTAAAACGCGGTTCGCGTCCTGCCGATGGCGTACATCCTTTCGGGCATGGGTTAGAAACCAATGTATGGACTATTATTGCTTGTATTTTAATGTTCTTTGGCGCGGCTGTTTCACTTTTAAGTGCTTATAACAAAATTTTTAACAATAATTCTGATGATGTTTTGGAACTTCTTAATAATTATCACGGTTTGGCAATTATTCTTGTTTTAAGTATATGCTTTGAGTCCTGGGCTGTCCACAGTGCAGTTAATGCGGTTATCGATGAATCAGGGCTTAAACGTGTTAATCCTTTTGTGGATTTTATTAAATCTATCAAGTATGTACATAAAATTAATACACCTACTACAAAATATGTCTGGTATGAAGATGTTGTCGCTCTTACCGGTGTTGTTGTTGCATTTATAGCGGTTAGTATTTCTAAATTGGTTTTACCGCTTAGTTTGGCTCATATTCCTGACGGTATTGCTTCCGGAATTATTGCTTTAATGCTTTTGTTCCTTGCCGGTTATATGCTTAAAAATAATGTCAATCTTTTAACCGGTTTATCTGCGGAACCGCAAGTTGAGGAGGTTATTAAACAGATTGCCGAAAATCTTCATTGCGTTAGCTGCGTTAAAGAGTTAAAAACAATGAATATGGGTACTTCCGGACTTATTGTTAATATCAAAATTGAAGTCGATCCTGATATGCAGGTTAAAGAAGCTGATGATATCTCCGAAATGGTTGAAAGAAAAATTAGAGAACATTTTAAAAATATTTCCCATATTTCTATTGAAATAGATTCTGATGACGCGGAAGAAAATTGGGAAGATAAGTTTGATAAAATTATTCAAGAGGGTGAAAAAATAGAAGTTATTGATGATAAAGAAGCTAATATGCTTTCAAATTTTTATTCTTTTGCTCAAACGGTCGTCAAAGAAATTATGGTTCCGCGTCCGAAAGTTATTTTTGTTGATGCGGAAGATAATCTTGATACCCTAATGGATTTAATTATAGATTCAGGTCATACTCGTATTCCTGTTTATGAAGGTACGGTTGATAATCTAATTGGTGTTATTAATGCTAAAGATGCCCTAAAAGCTTTAAGAGATAAAACTTATGAACAGGAAGGATTTGAGATTAAATCTCTTGCCCGCGAAATACTTATAATCCCTGAAAACAAGTTTATTAGTGATCTTTTAAATGATTTTACCACCACAAAAAATCAAATAGCAGCAGTTGTTGATGAGCATGGCGGCATTGCCGGTATCGTTACTGTTGAGGATATTATTGAAGAAATTGTCGGTGAAATTTATGATGAATTTGATGAGTCGCCGATTCCTGAAATTATAAAAGTCGATGATAATACTTTAAATATCTCCTCGCTGATTAATATAGATGATATTAATGAAACTTATGACCTTGATATACCTAATGAAGATTTTCAAACTATAGGCGGATACGTGTTCGGACTCCTTGGCAGAGAACCGGAAATTGGAGATGTTGTTGAAGATAAAAATCTTTCTTTTGAAGTCACAGAACTCGACGTCATTAGAAGTTCAAGAGTAATTATGAGAAAGAATACTCCGTTTATCAGTAAATCCAAAGAAGAAGAAAAAGATACAAATGAAACATTATAAATTTGGATATACGGCAATAATCGGCAGACCTAACGTTGGGAAATCAACAATTTTAAACAGAATAATCGGTCAAAAAATTGCCATTACAACAGATAAAGCGCAAACTACAAGAAGAAGAATAAATGGTATTTTGACGACAGAAGAAGCGCAAATTGTATTCGTTGATACTCCCGGAATTCATAAACCTTTAGATAAATTAGGTGAATGTTTGGTTGATGAAGCCAAAAGTGCGGTTCCTGATGTTGATTTGATTTTATTTGTTGTTGACGGTTCCACTACTGCCGGCAGAGGCGATAAATGGATAGTCGAAAATGTTTTAAAAAATTATAATGGTAATTTACTTATTGTAATTAATAAGTATGACTTAATTAAAGATATTAAAAAACGAGAAGAAAATTTACTTACTTATAAAACATTGTTTGAAAAAAATTATCCGTGTATTAAAATCTCGGCAAAAACAGGAAGAAATTTTGATACACTAATTAATAACATCATTAGAAAACTTCCCGCAGGTGAAAAAGTTTATGATGATGAAATAATTACCGATGAAACAATGCGAAACATTGCGAGGGAATTAATTCGGGAAAAAATCCTTTTATATACTCATGATGAAGTACCTCATAGTGTAGCTGTTATTATTGAAAGCTATGAAGAACTTGAGAAACTTGATAAAATCTCCGCTAAGATAATAGTTGAACAAGAAACTCAAAAGGGCATTCTTATCGGAAAAAATGGTGCTATGCTTAAAAAAATCGGAACAGAAGCAAGAAAAGAACTGGAATTGACCGCTGATAAAAAAGTTTATCTTGACTTACAAGTTAAAGTTATAAAGGACTGGCGTAAAAAATCTAAAGATTTGGGAAAAATGTATTAGATATAGAAAAATTATCGAATTTTGCATTAAACTGCAACACATAGATAACTTCTATTTTTTTAAAAAATACACTTAACAACTCAAACAACAGTGTTATTGCGAGAAAATCTTTGATTTTGTTGTTAGACAGGGTTACTAACAATATCTGATAAAAAAAAGTTGAAATTTTATAATTCATAATATATACTTTTATTAAGTATATTTATTTTTTAGTAGATAAAAAGTAATAATACGGGAATAAGAATAACAGAATTGTATTTGATTATTGATAGGAAAAGAATTTATGAAAAAAAGAGAATTAAGGGCGTTCTCGCTCGCAGAATTGTTGATATCACTATTAGTGATAAGTATTGTAATGGCAGCAGCCATGCCTGTAATAACAAGAAAAACAGCACAGAGTTCAGACCAGATATGGAAATGGACGGACGATAACAGTTCGGCATGGTTTG
>JAJQFK010000138.1 GCA_021201175.1 Candidatus Gastranaerophilales bacterium
GGCACATTTCGTTCTTTTAAATATAAAATAATTTCTTCTATATCTTCGTTTATACATTCATCTAACAATGTTCTTTTTTCTAAAAAGTCAGAATGAATAGCAGCATAAGAACGAATCACTTCCCCCTCAATTTCTGAAATGCCAACTATTTCAAAAGGTATTCCAATATTACGGAGAGCCATTCTTTGACTTCCATATCCGGCAAATGCCTCGAACACTCTTAATTTGTTTTTATTCTTTGTTTTCATAGAAATATCATATCATGAACATTACACGATTGGATTTGTGTTACAAGTTTGAATTTTTGTTGTATTATTAAGAAACCATATGACTAAACAAAAAAACAAAAAACTAGACATTAAAGATTCAAATATGAAAGTTTTGATACAACTTTCAGGGAGTCAGTGTGCGATTTGTAAGAAAAAATTATATGATATTCAAGAAAATAATTCTGTTAGTAATTTGGGCGAGATGGCACATATTTGTGGCGAAAAACCTGAGTCTGCAAGATACGATGCAAATATGTCTGATAGTGAAAGGCAATCGTATAATAATTTGATTTATTTATGTCCAACTTGTCATACTAAGATTGATAGAGATGTTAATACCTATACTGTTGAAGAATTGCATAGGATAAAGAAGGAACACATAAAAAATGCAATTAATAATTTGGAAGATTCAATTAACAAGGTTACTTGTAGCGAGTTAGACATTATTTTAAAGTGCATTATAAAGCCCAATGAGGGTCAATTAAAGGAAGAAGATTATAGAATTGTTACTCCCCAAGAAAAAATAAATAGAAATTCCCTGTCTGTCAGTATTGCTAAATGTATTGCAATGGGATTAGCTAATTCTAATATGATTAGAAACTACATTAATCAACTCACTAATATAAATATCACTTTTGAGCAAAATTTGAGAAATGCATTCATCAACAAGTATTTAGAGTTAAAACAAGAAAATATTTCTGGCGATGAAATTTTTACTAGAATTTGGGATTTTGCGAAATCAAATCAAGATAATAATGTTGCAATTGCGGCTGCCTTATCGGTGGTAGCTTATTTCTTTTTGGAGTGTGATATATTTGAAAAATGATTAAACCTAATAAAACTATAAAACTTTCATATTCTATTATCGGTGTTGGAGCATTAATTTTACTAAGATTATCCTCTCCTCAGTCAGTTTCTTCCCTTTGGAATAAGTTAAAAAATTATAAGGAAATAACCAGTTTTGAAAAATTTGTATTAACGTTAGATTTCCTATTTATGTGTAATTTAATACAGTTTAATAATGGTTTAATCATGAGGGCTAAAAATGATTAAAACAGTAAAATTAATTAATGATAACAATGAAATAATTAAAAATATACCTTTTGAAAAAGGGTTAAATGTTATTCTTGCGGATGTTACATCAAGCGAAAATAAAAAAAGTGATAAAAACTCTAGAAATGGTGCTGGTAAAACATCGTTAATTGAAATTATTGATTTTTGTATGGGTGGTTCTATTAAAACATTGAATTCATCTTTAATCGAAAATTGGACATATTGTATTGAACTCGAAATTTATAACGAAACTTATGAAATATATAGGTGCGTAAACGATAATAAAAAAATTTATTTTTTTACCGGAAATTTTGACAAATGGGAAATAAAACCTATAAAAATCAAACCTGATTCTATTTCAAATACAATTTATAATTACTATTTAAAAGAGGATGATTGGAAAGATTTTTTAGGAAAATATTTATTTTCTTTGGATAATACGGCTTCTGATAAATATTATCCAAAATACAGAAGCATAATATCATATTTTATTAGGTATTATGAAGATGCATTTTTAGACCCATTTAAATATTTTAAAAATCAAAAAGCTTGGCAATCACAAGTTTATAATGCATTTTTGCTAAATCTTAATTGGGAATATGCTATTACAATGCAAAATCTAAAAGATAAAAAAGATATCATTACCAAACTTAAAAATGCAACTAAAAATGGATATTTTAAAAGTTATACAGGCACTTTGGGTGAATTGGAATCTGAAAAAGTTGTTCTGCAAAACAAGGTTGCAAAATATGATACAGAATTAGCTGAATTTAAAGTTCATCCCCATTATGAAGACATACAAAAAGAAGCAAATCAACTAACCGAGAAAATTCATAACTTATCTGAAACTTTAACAGTGCAGAAAAGTTTACTTGAAAAATATGAAGCAGATACTTTAGAAGAAAAAGATTCTGATATAAGTACTATTAAGCTAATTTATAAGGAAGCAGGTTTAATGTTTCCTAATAACGTTTCTAAATCTTTAGAAGAAATTGTTGCATTTCATTCTACAGTTATTCAAAACAGAAAAGATTATTTAAATGATGAAATAAAAAGACTAAATGAAGAAATTCAAAAAAATGACCATTATTTAAATGTATTTTTAGATAAACGTGCAGAAAAAATGAAAATTTTAAAAACACATAATGCAATTGACGAATTTAACAAATTGCAAAATCGTAATGCAGAATTAAAGGCACAATTAAGCGAAATGGAAAAACATATAGAAAATATTAAGAAAATGGAAGCAGACTTAACGGAAAATAAAAAACAAATTTTAGAACTGTTAAGTAAAGCGAAACAAGATCTTAATGAAAGAGAAGAACAAAGAACCTTGGCAATTAAGACTTTTGCTGAAATTGCAGATTTTTTATATGCTGAAAAAGACAAGATTGGACTTTCAATAGATTTTGATGACAGTGGATACAAATACAATGCTTTTATTGGAAAAGATAAAAGCACAGGAAGAACGGCAATGAAAGTTTTTGATTACGACATGACTATTATGAAAATAAGAAATCAAAACAATAATTTACCTGGCTTTTTAATTCACGATAGTGATGTTTTTGATTCCGTTGATGAAAGGCAAATTGCAAAGGCTTTAGAGTATGCTGATGAATCTGCAAAAGAACTAGGAACAAGATATATATGTTTTATGAATTCTGATAGAATACCGCAAGAATTATTTAGTAAAGAGTTTAAAAACAGGTTTAATGAATGTATTCGTATTCGTTTAGAAGATACAGAAGATGGCGGTTTATTTGGTTTTAGATTTTAATAGGTTCTCTTTAAAATGTAATAATCAAATGTTGAATATATTACTTTTATAATATTTTTGATACTTGTTTAAAATCCTATAAAATACTACCTCTTAGTTAGATAATGCTTAAGTTTTAACATAATTCTGTTTTCTCAAACTAGTGTATAGCAACAACAGGTTAGAGAAAAAGTGACAGAGTATTTTGAAAAAAATTGTAGAATTTTAAATGGATTATTCTGCCCAAGATAATCACTTTATCTGACAAAAAATTGCCTCAGTTTCCGTTTACATCAACCGTTACAGAATTTTGCTTAAAATAGTTTTTCTCTTGCTTCATTGGGCATTTCAATATTAGTTTAAAAAACAAACACAGGAGATAAAGATATTAAGTTAGGGATAGCTGCAAGAATGGTGTTATTTTAAATTTATAGTTAAAAATTATGTAAAAAGTTGCGAATTGGTGAAATGTATTTATGAACAGTATTTGTTGTAT
>JAJQFK010000071.1 GCA_021201175.1 Candidatus Gastranaerophilales bacterium
TAAGAGATTGCCGCGAAAATCAAAGATTTTCTCGCAATGACGCGGTTGAGGATAGCCGCAGGCGAACGAATTACAAAGGGAATTATTAAGCCGAAGGCGAAATAAATGACCCTGTATGCGGAACGCAGTGCGGCTGACTGGCTTGAACGTAAAGGAATTTTAAAGGAGTCATCGAAAAATGCGGGCGACACAAGATTATATTCGAGTCTGCAAAATCATAAATAGTCGCCTGTGTTAGTCTGTGTTAATTATGAACAAATGTAACAATTTTTCTTAATTTTGAAATTTGTCCAATTTTATATACTTTATATATACAAGAGGATATAAAAATGGAATTTAAAACAATAGATTCAAAGATGAAAGAAATATACTACACACCGCAAATCATTACAAATGAAGAAACAGAAAAATCGGATTTCGCATTCTGGAATTCAATGCATATAATAGCAATGCAAAATATAACAATGCAGAATATCAAGATGGCATAAGCATTTAATTTTTCTTATATACAAAATACAAACCGATAATACCTGCTGCTAAAAAAGCAAATGAAGCTATGTGTGCAATATGAAAACAGCCTATATTTAAAACACTGTCTGTTCTGATTGTTTCCACCAGAAGCCTGACTAATGAATAAAGAATTATATATAAAAAGAAAATTGTTCCGTTTTTAATATCATTTTTTCCGGATAATAAAAAGATAAGTAATATTAAAATTAATAGATTTAAAATAGATTCATATAAGAATGCCGGATGAAAATACTCATAGTTTTTGTATTCGACCGGACGGAATTGGTATTGAATAAATAGTTTCCATGGGAGGGAGGATGGAAGTCCGAAAGCTTCCGAGTTAAAAAAATTCCCCCATCTTCCGATTATTTGTCCCGTTACAAGTCCAAATGAAAATAAATCGGCGTAGCGCAAAAAATTTATATTATATTTTTTTGCGTACAATAAACCTGCAATAATTCCTCCTAGTATTGCCCCTTGTATAGATAAGCCTCCATTCCATATTGCCGGAATTTCAAAAGGATGTCTTAAAAAATAGCTGTAATCCATTATTACATAATAAAGTCGGGCGCCTATGATACCAAAAACTATTATGTCAAAAGATAAATCAAATATTGAATCTTGTTTTATATCTTTAAAATATTTATTTCTAATCAGAAATATAACAATCAATCCCGCAATTATTGCAAGCGACATTATAATACCATACCAGTGTATATCAAGATTATAAACGGTAAATGCAATACTCCCGGGAGATGTAAACATTATTGTATCACTTTCTGATAATTATTCATTCCATTCGTCGGGACTTTCGCCCGAAACAGCATTTTGATTTTGCGAAGTATATTCTTTTATTTTTATATTTAATTCATCTATTTTGCCGTTAATTTGTTCGGTTTCTTCCGCATTAACTTTTTTGGACAGGTATTCATTATATGCTTCAATTGCCTCTGTTGCTGTTTTTATAAAATCAGCGTCAGTATTAACTTCAATAAGTTCTGTTGTAACATCTTCTTTCGGTTCGATTACGGAATAAGCAAGCGCCTCTTTTGCCGCTGCGAGAGTAAAATATGCATCTGCGAAATCCGGCTTTAAGGTTATAACCTTATTTGATTCTTCTATAGAGTCTTTATATTTTCCTATTGTATTATAAGCAACTGCAAGATTATAGTGTGTTTGATAAACTTCATTATCTAAATCCAGATTTGATTTGAGCCGGCAGATTGCTGTTTCCGTATCACCTTTATCCATATATGAAACAGCTTTATGATTAAGTTCTTGTATTGCCATATTATTTATACATGCCGTTGTCATAACGGAAACAAACAGTATTGATAATAATAGTAAAATTTTCTTCATAAAATCCCCTGTCAATTTGTTAATACTATAAACATAAAACGAAAATTTTGCAATATTTTCAAAATAGTATACAATATTTGATGTATATGTATAAAAGAGATAATTTAAATGAGCGAAAAAGAAAAAATTGTTTCATTAAAAAGAGTAAGGCAAAAACAAAAAGAAGATAATTCAAAGAATCAGGAACAGATATATTGCAGTTTTTGCGGCAGACCAAATTCTCAGGTTGCTAAAATGGTTCAAGGACCGGGGGTTAATATATGTTCTGAATGTACAATGATTGCTGTACAGTATCTTATTCTTGAAGATAGACTGCCGTCGGGAGAAGCACAAAAAATACTGGATATATTTTGGAGTAAAATAAAGTAATGAATGAACTTTCCAAGCTCCAAATACGTGCGAAAGTACTTGAGGCTGTTTCCCGTATAAAATCTGAAAAGTTATACAATGAAGATTTACTTGCAGAATTTGTTGAAGAATTAAGTCAGATTTCGGACAAAAAGTCTTTATTTGATATCTTTTTTAAAGAATTTATAAAAATGGAGGAAAATGAGTATATTTTTTCGGCATGTCTGTTAAAAGAATTAGTTCCTGTTGACTATATAAATGAAAAGGCATTGGCGGAATTAAAAAATTCTTCTTTTTCCGATGAAATCAAGTATAAAATTGTGCAGTTGCTAAGAGTAGCAGGTTCTTCTACCGATTATAACTCACTTCCTTCATATTTTGATAATCCGCAGGAGGTGTTGGACAAAGAAACTAAAAGACTTTTAGAAACAGCCGTTTTTAATCCGGAATCTATGCTTGATTTTTTGGATTTCGTTTCTGCTGTTAAACCATCCGATAGAAGTTTACTTTTAAACTCGTTAAAAAATGATTACAAGGGTGATGTACTTGCCAATATTATTTATCCTGTTGTATATTCCGATTTTAATGATGAGTTTGTTTTACAGGTTGTTGATATTTTGGGTGATTCAAAGTCATCTCTTGCCGTAAAACCTTTTGAATATTTATTAGCAACAAGCAATAACACAGAAATTATAAATGCCTGCAAATTAGGATTAAAAAAGCTTAATTTAGCAGGCGCCTCAAAGGAAAAGGCGGAGGAATATTTTAAAAATATAATAAAAACATCTTTTCCGGCTGAATTTTATACGACCATTCCGGATGGAAATGCTAATCAGGCTTTATTGATTTCCCGCGTAAACACACATCGTAAATATATGATTGCCGCAATTGTTATTAACGATTATTCCGGAATTGTTGATTGTTTCGGATTTTATAACATTACGGAAGAAGAACTTATAAAAGTTTTGACTAAATTCTATAAATCAGAAGGCAAATACAAAGTTTCGCCCGAATATGTAAAGACAAGAATTAATTATGCAGTTAAAAAAACTATTTCCTTAAAGAATAAATTCCCCTATGAATTTGTATGCTGGCGCCCGATTTTAAGTGATATTAATGAATTGGAATACTCTTTTGAAGATTATGCACAAAAAAATTGTGTCATACAGCAAATTTCTAAAGAAGATGTTCTTAATATACTAACAAAAGATTATTCTTTCAGATGGTTTATTGCACCTTCGGAGAATACAGAATTACGAAAAATCATTGATAATTTATACTCTTGTGATAATCCGAATATAGAATATAT
>JAJQFK010000196.1 GCA_021201175.1 Candidatus Gastranaerophilales bacterium
AGTTCGCATGTTCTGGTTTGCCGCGCTATCGCTCGCAAAGACGGCTTGCCTCTGCACGCAATCCGCTTTTCAAGGCGCCACTCGAAAATTTCGCTCGTGTTCCTTATCGCGAAATTTTCTCGGGCAACTTTGTAAATTATCAGATAATAAAATAAAGAGTTTATTAACCGTTAGTTTAAAACTATCGGCTTATTCTTTTTATTAAATCTTCAATATTATTTTTTTCATCAGATGGTAAATCAAAATTAAGATAATCTTGAAAATATTCAATAGCGCTTTCATTATCTCCGCGAGCCATGAATAAAATCCCCAATTTTTTATAGGAAGGGTGAAAATTTTCATTACACGATATCGCTTTCAAATGGTTTGAAATTGCCTTATCGATATTGTCATTAGCTTCGTATGCTATAGCTGTTTGATAGTAAAGAACAGCATTATCAGTAACTTTTTCAAGAACATTTTCGTAATTGTCAATAGCACTGTCCCAGTCGCCGAGTTCAAATTGAATATTCCCCAAATCCCAGTATGCATCAATATTTTCAGAATCCATATCAAGAATTTCAAATAATTGCTGCATTGCCAAATCATATCTGCAATCTTCAAGATAAAATCTTGAAAGGTAATGTTTAAGTGCAATTTCTTGCGGCATTAATGTTACACCGTTTTCAAGAAGATTAATTGCGTCTATTATATTTTTATTTCTGAAATAAACGTCAGAAAGATTTATATAGGTTTGAACAGATTTTGGATTAAATGAAAGAGCCTTTATAAAGTATTCGACAGCTAAATCATCTTGTGCCGATTTTGAATAGCAAAGTCCGATGTTATTTAAAATATTAGGATTATTTTTATCCTGTTCAAGAGTATGAATAAAAGACTCAGCCGCCTTTTCATATTCAGCGGCTTTATAATAATCTAATGCCTGTTGTAATGTAGAATTTATTTCATTTTCCATACTTTTATATTACAATAAAAGAAAAATATAACAATAGGAAAGGAAATATATATGTCAGGACACTCTAAGTGGTCAACAATAAAACATAAAAAAGCCGCAGTAGACGCTGCAAGAGGGGTAACATTTCAAAAATATTCAAGAGAATTAATAGTGGCTGCTAAACTTGGCGGGGCTGACCCTGCCGGTAATTTCCGTTTAAGAACGGCTATTGACAGAGCAAAAGCAGCAGGGCTGCCTAATGATAATATTAAAAGAGCTATCGAAAAAGGTGCCGGTTCATCAGGTGCCGATAACATGGAAGAATTAACCTATGAAGGTTACGGGGCAGGAGGTACTGCAATTTTTATTGAAGCTATGACTGATAACAGAAATCGTACAGCCGGCGACATAAGAAGTTTCTTTTCTAAATTCGGCGGTAATTTAGGTGAAACAGGCTGTGTGGGCTGGATGTTTAAACAGGTCGGTGTTATTGAATTTGAAAAAGACAATGTCGATTTTGATAAACTCTTTGAAGCTGCTATTGAAGCTAATGCGCAGGATGTTACAGAAGAAGATGATGTTTTTAAAGTTATTACAGCTCCGGAAGATTTCCAGTTCTGTGTTGAAACTCTCGAAAAAAACGGATTTAAAGGAAAATCCGCGGAATTGTCACGTATTGCGGAAAATTCGGTTGAAGTCACAGACGAAAAAATTGCAACAAATATTTTAAGACTAATGGAAAAACTTGAAGAACATGATGATGTTCAAAATGTTTATTCTAATTTTGATATTTCTGACGAATTAATGGAAAAAATAGACGTTTAATTTATCAAAAAAGCAGGGATTCAGAGTTTTGCTCCTGCCGGCTCTGTTGCGTCAATTGCAATTGACGTTGTTGTTTTAGCGCAAAGAAAATCCAAGAAGCGGATTTCGCGTAGGGCGGTGTCGAGTGTAACGAGCGAGCCCGAAGTAGCAACAGCCCGACCGAATGGAAAAAATCACCAGATTTTTGTAAAGAGGTTGCAGGGGCTGTGCTGGAAGCGAAATCCAAGAAAGTCATCGAAAAATGCGCTCGACACTAGATTATGTCTGTAAATGTCCGCAAATTCAAAGGCGATACCGGATTATATAGAAATTGACCGAAATATCCGATTATTCCGGATTTTCGGTCAATTTTACAGTAAAATAAATTTAGTATCTTTCGAGATACAAATTTAATTCATATGGAGATACGCTGGTTCTGTAGCCATCCCACTCTTTAAGTTTAGATTGCATAAATTCTTTAAAAATATGTTCACCGAGAGCAGACTTTACAATAGCGCTTTTTTTCATAAACATTAAAGCTTCATACAGGCTTCCGGGCAGGGTTTCAATTTTGGCGCGTTTACGTTCTTTATCGTCCATTTTAAAGATATTTTTATCAATATCCAGAGGCGGTTGAATTTTATTTTGAACTCCATCAAGAATAGATTCAAGAATAACCGCTAATGCGAGATACGGGTTGCAAGACGGATCCGGTGAACGCAGTTCTACTCTTGTAGCGTTGCCTCGTTTTGCAGGAACTCTGATAAGAGCGGAACGATTTGCGAGCGACCATGCCAGATAAACAGGCGCTTCATACCCCGGAACCAATCTTTTATAACTGTTAACAATAGGATTAGTAATTGCAGTAAAATGTTTAACGTGATTTAATAATCCACCGATTGCATACAATGCGGTTTCAGATAATTGGTGAGCACGTTTAGAATCAAAAAATGTATTTTTACCGTTTTTAAATAAAGAGAGATTACAATGCATACCGGAGCCGTTAATACCGTAGATAGGTTTAGGCATAAATGTAGCATGGGTTCCGTTCAGACTTGCGAGTGCTTTAACGACATAACGGAAAGTAATAATATTATCAGCACTGGTAAGAGCATCTTCATATTTGAAATCAATTTCGTGCTGTCCCTGAGCGACTTCGTGGTGGCTTGCTTCCACTTCAAAACCCATTGCAGTAATAGTTCTTACAATTTGTTTTCTAAGATTTTCACCTAAATCATCAGGCGCTGCGTCATAGTAACCTGCACGGTCGTGGGTTTGAGTTGAGGGTTGACCGTTTTCATCTCTTTTGAAAATAAAGAATTCTGCTTCCGGCCCGACATTCATTTCATAACCCAATTTTTTTGCTTTTTGCATAACCCGTTTCAGATTAGCACGCGGACAGCCTTCAAAGGGGGTTCCGTCCGGATTATAGATATCGCATATTAATCTTGCCACATTAGTTCCGGTAACTTTATCTTCACGAAACGGAAGCAGGGTAAAAGTTGACAAATCGGGATAAAAGTACATATCAGATGTTTCAATATTTCTAAATCCTTTAATTGAAGAACCATCAAGCATAATTTCATTATTTAAAATTTTATCTATCTGACCGGAGGGAACAGAAAGATTTTTAACTTGTCCGTTAATATCGCAGAATTGCAGTTTAATAAATTCTACTTTTTTATCTTTGATGATTTTTTTTATATCATCTTCGGTATAATTTGTTTTTGCCATATTCAGCCTTTCTTTTTTATAC
>JAJQFK010000190.1 GCA_021201175.1 Candidatus Gastranaerophilales bacterium
AAGCTTCAGGAGTGAAGCTTACATTTGAAGTATAAATTTTTTATAAATATACTCAATATTATTTAAATAATCATTTATATTAAAACAATCTTTTATTACATCTTCACTTAAAACAGCAAGTATATCATTGTCTTTTAATAAGTTATTAATAAAACTGCCATGATTATTAAAAGCGTCGAGTGCATTTCTCTGTACAAGTTTATAGGCAGCCTCGCGCAACAGTCCTTTTTCACAAAGTTTTAAAAGAACCTTCTGAGAAAAAACAATACCTCCGAATAAATTAGTATTTTTCAGCATGTTATCTTTATGTACAACAAGGTTTTCAATAGTATTAAGTAATCTATTCAACATATAATCAACCAAAATAGCGGAATCGGGAAAAATAATCCTTTCAACGCTTGAATGTGAAATATCTCTTTCATGCCAGAGCGGAATATTTTCAAGTGCAGCAAAAGAATTTGAACGTACAATTCTTGCTAATCCCGATAAATTTTCACCGGATATCGGATTTTTTTTATGCGGCATAGCCGAAGACCCCTTTTGTCCTTTAGAGAATCCTTCTTCTGCCTCTAAAACTTCGGTGCGCTGTAAGTGTCTTAGTTCTATGGCAATTTGTTCTATAACACAAGCAATTAAAGCAAGCGCCTGATGATATTGAGCATGTATATCACGTGCAATAACCTGTGTTGAGAATTTTGCCGGCTTTAACCCTAAATATTCACATGCCAATTGCTCTATTTCAGGATTTATATTGCTATAAGTTCCGACCGGCCCTGAAATTTGACCAACTGAAGCTTCTTCAAGAGCTTTTTCAAAATTTCTTTTATTCCTTTCAAAAAGGTCAATCCAACCGCATAATTTAACTCCGAAGGTCATAGGTTCAGCATGAACTCCGTGCGAACGCCCGATACAAACCGTATTTCTGTGCTCTTTTGCTTTGTTTCTAATAGCCTCTATCAAAAGGTCTATATCTTTTAAAATAATAATACCGGCATGTTTCATTTGGAGCGCAAGTGCTGTATCTATTACATCAGAACTTGTTAAGCCCATATGAACATATCTTGAATCTTCACCTATATTTTCATTAATATTTGTAAGAAATGCAATTAAATCATGATGAACTTCTTTTTCTATTTCATCTATTCTTTGAACAGAGAAGGAAGCTTTTGAGATTATGTCATTTAATACTTCATTAGAAATTTTTCCCAGATGATTATATGCTTTGCAAACTGCGAGTTCAACATCAAGATAATACTGAAATTTGGAATCCAAACTCCAGATTTTCTTCATTTCTTCCCTTGAATATCTTTCTATCATAACTCGTCCTTTATTAAGTTTATTTTATAATAATCATTGGATATCTTCAAGAATGTCCGAAAAAATTCCGCTCTCGTTCCTTATCGCGAAATTTTTTCGGACAATCAAATCTTTATGAACAAGGCATAAATTTTTTTATTTGATAAAATCCCCTATATGTATGTTATAATTTTATAGAGTGAATCTTGGAAGAGATAATGATTAATATCCATAGATATAAATATGCAATTGTATTATTATTTAGTCTGTTCTGTGCACAATTTACATGCGCACAGGAGCAGTCATTGAATTCTGATATTGCAGAAGATTCCAGAATTAAAAAGATAGAATTTGAAGGAAATCATCTTATAAAAGATTCTGATATTGTCAAAGTAATGAACATGCAGATTGGCGATAAATATAGCAAAGAACTTGTTCAGCAGAATTTAAAAGCTATTTATAAGACAGGATATTTCTCTGAAAAAATGAAAGCTATTCCTATTCCTGCGGATAGTGATTCGGTTATTTTAAGAATATATCTTGAAGAAAATATTCCTATTACAGGATTCGCTGTTACAGGTAACACTGTAGTATCGACCGGAGAAATTTTAAATGTACTAAATACTCTGGAAGGTCAACCCCAGAATTTGAAAACATTGTCAGATGCGGTTTCCGGCATAGAGGATTTATATGCGTCAAAGGGTTATGTTCTGGCTCGTGTTTCTAATGTATTAGATGATCCGGACGGATGTGTAAATATTGAAATAGAAGAAGGAATTATTAATACAATTGCTTTTGAAGGCAACAAAAAAACAAAAGATTTCGTAATAGAACGTAACATTCTCTCGACACCCGGAAGTGTATACAATGAAGATACTTTAAAATCAGATTTAATGCGGTTATTCTCAACTCAGGCATTTAAAGATGTTAATCGTTCCATCGAAAAATGTGCGGATGACCCGGGGAAATATGATATAACAATTATACTTGAAGAACAAAGAACCGGAACAATTTCTCTGGGCGGCGGTCTGGATACGGCAACCGGTTTATTTGGTCAAGCGGGGTTTGTAGAAAATAACTTTTTAGGAAACGGTCAGCGTGTCGGGATTAACTTTATGGCAGGTACAGGTGTAATAATGTCCGATAGTTCAACCGTTGACCATGCTAACTTACAGTTGGAAGTAAGTTTCTTTGAACCGAGGTTGAGAGGTACGGATAATTCTTTACTTGTTAAAGCGTTTGGTCGTGATTTCGGCAGCTATCAGGTTCCGCTTGCTATTGAAAAAAGATACGGAGCCGAAGTTGTTCTTGCAAGACCGTTTAAGACATATAAAAATCTGCTTGGTTCTATTAAATTGGGCGGAGAATATATAAAAGTAAAAGAGGGTGATGCAAATAAGATAGCGGCATTATACAATCAGCATAATATCCCGATATCGGAACGTTCAAAACAATTACAGGGCGGAACATATTTTACTATAGGTCCAAGCCTTGTATACGATACCAGAGATAATGCTTTAAATCCGAGAAGCGGCGTTCTTGCTACGTTAAGACTTAATGAAAATGTTAATCTGACTGATTTTGATTATACTCATGCTACATTGTCGGCAGGTATAAAAAGATATTTCCCTGTAATGAAAAAATCTTCATTTTCATTGTTAGCCAGAGCGGCAGGCAAACTGCACGGCGATATGCCTGAAGTTATGGCATACAGTTTAGGCGGACCTTATACTGTAAGAGGTTACAGAATGAGTACAATAGGTACCGGCGAAGGATTTATGATGGGCAGTGCCGAATTAACTACTCCGTTCTTTTTTCTGGACAGAATACAAAAAGCCCAATTTCTTGATAACATAAAACTTTCACTATTTGTTGATGCCGGTCAATTATTCAACGGCTCAATTACGAATAAACTATATAACCGTCCTGAATATGGTATTGCAGGCGGTGTCGGCATAAAACTCTTTATTCCGGGAGTGGGTCCGTTATCAATTGATTACGGTATTCCGTTTACCAATGTTGGCGAAGGAAACAGACGCGGTGCATTTTCTTTCGGTGTCGGAGATATATTCTAATGAATATTTCATATAATGTTAAAAATTTGGAGGATACTGATAAAATTGCCGCTGTATTTGCTGATATTGTTTCGGCTACGGGAGCTTTTATTTGTTTGTTTGG
>JAJQFK010000183.1 GCA_021201175.1 Candidatus Gastranaerophilales bacterium
CCTTATGAATAATGAAATTTTTATATTACTTCCCGAGGAGTCTGCCATTAAAAAAACGGATTCCGATTTATTAAAAATCATTAACAACAAAGTGTTTAATGATAAAATTCTTTTGGAATTACAATCGGATTTCCATGATATAAAAGTCATTGAAAATGAAATAGGTCGTTTTTTGCATTATGCCGATACGTATCAGGCAGGATTTATAAATACAGATTTTTATAAAGGCAATTTGCCTTATATTAACTATTTTTTGATTCCGTTTCTTATTAATCCCGATATTGAAAATATTTTACTTATCGGACTTGGTTCGGGGAAAATTGTTAACGATTTTGAATTTTTGTTTGACAAACTAAAATCTATTGATACCGTTGATTTAGAAGAAAATATTATTAGTATCGCAGAAAAATTTTTCGATTTTAAAATATCAGATAAATTCTCTTTTATTCTTCAAGACGGTATTACTTATCTTCGCGGCAACAAAAAAAAGTACGATTTAATTGTCGCCGACGTTGCAAATAATGACGGAATTGATTGCAGATTTTTATCTCAAGAATATTTTAAACTTATAAAAAAATCCCTGAAAAAAAACGGAATTTTTGTTTCTAATATGTGCGCAAGTCCTGATTTTAAAAACGAGAAAAATATATTTTTTAAAAAATTCTTCCCTGTTTATAATAAATATTTTAAGAATAATCTTGTATTTAAAGGTGATTTTTCGGACAAAGTATATTATAAATCCTTCTTTAATCTTGATAAACGAGTTATTGATATTACAAATGTTATAATTATTTCCTCTGATAAATATAATTCTTTTTCAAAACAAGAAAGTTTGATTAATAAAATATCCGAACTTGGAGTAAATATTAACAATTATCTGAACGACTATTATTATGACATACAAATATTAGACAAAGACACTTCAAAGTTAAACTGAACCCCAAAAAGCTAAAAAAATAAACAAGAAAGAAAGCTATAATCCGCAAAACTGTTTTGTTTATTATGGAGCGGGCGAGGGGACTCGAACCCCCGGCGTCAACCTTGGGAAGGTTGCATTCTACCACTGAATTACACCCGCATTTGTTTAATTTTTATCTTTCAATATCCATTATACTACACACAATTATAAAATAAAAAATGTAACATTATTTAATTTTAAATAATATAATTTCTTTATGTGTATTAAAATACTCTTATGAACAGAATAAAACAACTACCGGTAAATTTGGTCAATCAGATTGCAGCAGGGGAAGTTATTGAAAGACCTGCAAGCGTTGTAAAGGAATTAGTTGAAAATTCTATTGATGCTCAAGCCTCTGCCGTGGAAATTTCTATTTCTAATGATTGCAGGAATATTCGTATTGCCGATAACGGAATTGGTATTTATCCTGATGATATCGAACTTGCCTTTTCTAAGCATGCCACAAGTAAACTTACGGATGAAGAAAGTCTTTTTAATATTAATACTTTGGGGTTTAGAGGTGAAGCACTTGCGAGTATAATTTCTATTGCAAAAGTTTCATGTACTACAAGAACTAAAGATTTTGACTACGGAACAAAGGTTGAATCACAAAATTCCGTAGTTAAACATTCTAAAACCGGTTGTGCTTGCGGAACAATTATGGAGGTTAATGATTTATTTTTTAATCAGCCTGTTCGTTTAAAATTCTTAAAAAGTGCAAAAACGGAGTTCTCGTATATTCAAGATTATGTCCAATCTTTGGCGCTTTCTCATCCTGAAATTGCTTTTGTTTTGAAAAATAATGATTCAAATGTTCTTGTAACCACACGAAATTCAGATTTGCTAACAAGAATTACGCAGATATTTTCGCCGGACATAGTTAATGAATTAAAAGAGGTAAATAAGTCTGATTTAAATTCTAAGATAAATATCAGCGGTTTTATTTCTGTTCCGTCATTCACACGTTCAAGTAAAAAAAATATTTATACATTTGTTAACTCCAGAATGGTAAAATGTCCCGTATTACTTAAAGCGATTGATTCTGCATATAAAAATATGCTTCCGGGAGGTAAGTTCCCGTTTGTTGTTATAAATATAAATCTTCCCGCTTGTGATATGGATGTAAATGTTCATCCTTCAAAAAAAGAAATAAGATATAAAAATCCAAATCAGATATTTAGCTTTGTTTTAAGTGCAATAAGTTATGCTTTAACCTATAATAAGCCGGCGGATAAAACGAATTTTAAGGAACCCGTTTCGCAGGATGCTACAGGTGTAGAATCTTTTGAATTGAAAACAGCAGAAAATTATAATATTACAAAAACATTTGACTTTACAAAGTTAATTAACCCGCCTTCCGCAAAAGAATCAGAACTTCCGCCGTTGTTTAATTCTGATTCGGAATTGAAAACTGAGCATACATCGTATTTACCTCAAAAGCAAGCAGAAAGTATGCCGGAACAAACAAAAATGGATATCAATTTTGAAATCCCGCAGAAATACAGAAAAGTTAACGTTATCGGACAGTATAAAAATACATATATATTAGTAGAAAATGAAGATAATCTTGAAATTATTGACCAACATATTGCAGATGAACGTTATATTTATGAAAAACTCAAAACACAAAAAGTGATAAATTCTCAGTTATTAATAGTATCGGATGTGTTAGATATAGAACCGGAAGATATGGAAATACTTGAAGAAGCACGTTCACATCTTGAAAAGTTCGGTTACAAAATTGAAAAAATATCAGAAACACAAATAATTTTTAAAAAAATTCCGCAATTATTATCAAATTCAAAATCTGATGAAATTCTTGCAGAACTCATAAAAAATCTTAAAACCTCCATAGAAAGTGATTTGGATACAAAAGAAGAAAAAATTCTTATTACAACTGCCTGCAAAGCGGCAATAAAGGCGGGTGATAAATTAACATTGTGGCAAATGGAAGAAATAGTAAAAAAACTCAGAACTACAAAAAATCCGTATACATGTCCGCATGGGCGCCCAATATCTCACTTTATTTCTTTAAAAGAAATTGCTTCATTTTTTGACAGGAATATAAAATAAATCTATGGTACAATTTTATAAAGTTTGGAGATAACAATAAAAATGATTAGTTTTTTAGGGCGGTGTATAGAAAATTTCATATTAACCTTAAAATACATTTTAGACGGAAATGTAAAAAAATCTTCAATTTTATCAAGAGCGGCAATGATTAGCTGCGACTCACTCCCGATGGCATTAAGCATAGTATTTATTGCTGCTGTGGTTATTGCGCTGCAAGTATCAAAGCAGTTTTTAATGTCCGGAGCTGAAAGTTATGTCGGCGGTTTTCTAGCAGTTGCATTAGTAAGAGAACTTGCGCCCGGATTCGCTGCTCTTGCTATAAGTGCCAGAGCAGGTACCGCCATTAGTGCTGAGATAGCGATTATGCAGGTTACTTCTCAGGTTGATGCTTTAA
>JAJQFK010000171.1 GCA_021201175.1 Candidatus Gastranaerophilales bacterium
TTCACAAAACTTGTGCCGTAGAACTTCGTTCATTAATCAATTGTAACGCTCAACCTAAGCGGGTGAACTCACTTACGTTCAAACAGCACCCGCTCTGATATTGTTTCGCGAACATTGATTATTCACTACGTTATAGGCACGTTGAATATCCACACTCAAGCGTCTTTGCGAGCGATAGCGCGGAAAACCTGAAAACCGCAACATAGTGAGGATGATTGAGTCTGTATGCGTTAATTATACTTATTCTGTACTTTATTAATATCATTTTCACAGTAATAAAAGAAGGCTTCAACTGCTTTTACTAATGTTTTATGTAAAATTTCTTTTTGCATACTGTCAAAATTCCCGAGTACATAATCTTCCGACTTCATCATAACCGGCTGCGGACCTATTCCAATTTTCAGTCTGTTAAAAATGTCAGTTTGAGCATATTTTATAATTGATTTAACTCCATTATGACCGCCGTCCGAACCTCTGGTTTTAATTCTGATTATACCAATATCCAAAGCTATATCATCATATACCAGAAATAAATCTTTTATATCAATTTTATAGAAACTTTTTAAAGCTTGCAGAGCTTCTCCCGAAAGATTCATAAATGTTTGAGGTTTTACTATCCATATTGCTTCATTTTTGTATATCCCTTTTGCAATTTGAGATTTAAATTTTGATTCATTATTAAAATTACAATTTAAACTCTCAGCCAATAAATCCGCAAACATAAATCCCGCATTATGCCTTGTATTACAATATCTATCTCCCGGATTCCCGAGACAAATTACCAGTTTCATAAATATTTTCCTTTTATTAGATTATCCCGCATTTTTATTCAACTTGCTAATTAAAAACTTACTATTATGAATAATTATAATTTAAAACAGGAGAATTTGTTATGACTAAGAAAAAAGATTCTATAATTGCTATGAAAAGCAGCGAGAAATTATATAACTTTCTTGAAAGTACACATCTGCATAAAAAAGATTTTGCTCAAATGATTGGAGTTACCCTATCTTATGTTTATAATTTGATTGATGAAACAATCCCATTTTCAACCAGAAGCACTACGCTTGAACGTATTGCAGTAGTTATGGATATCCAGCCCGAAGAATTTCCGGAATATAAGATTCCTCAAGACCCGATAGTTATTGATGAAACTACTGAATTTATCAGAGAAAAACAAAAAGAAAAAAAATTATCCACAGTTCAATTTTTAAAAGCATTTCCCAGAAAACAAAGACTTGAAATAGTTGATATTCTGCGAGGCGCAAGACCTATACCTCTCGATTGGGAAGAAGTATCAGTTATTGCTCAAATTTTAGATATTTCTAAAGAAGAAATGTATGATTTTTGGGAAGAAAGATTAAGACAACTTTTACAAACCTCCGGCTTCAATTTGGAAAATAATAAAGGACTCGCTCAGGCATTATTTTCTTGCACTAGAGATTATGTCTATAAAAATAAATAATTTTTATCTTATACTTTTATTTTTGTTACCGTAATTTCAACGTCTTTGGGAGATTTGTATGAATTTTCATCATAAATAATTCTTATAAGTTGATACGAGTGAGGTATGTCTTTAAACGCAGGTGCGCATACATGCCTTACTCCGTTATCATCAGTTTGTACCGATTCTTGATGATAATGTCCCGATGAAATCATTACAATATTAGAATGTTTTTTCAAGACAGCCTCGTATTTTTCAGTATTTATCATAGTAAGCTTATATTCATCCCGCGGAGGAACCAAAGGACTATGTTGAAATATTATAAATAATTTTTTAGGATTCTTAGTTAATAAATTATCAAGCCATTCCACCTGTTCATCAGGGATTTCACCATGATTCGACTGCGCAAACTCCGAAGTATCATCTAATACAACGCAAATAAAATCACTGTTAGGTTTAAAATAGAAGTATGTATTTTTATTGTCTTGATGTTTATTAAATGTTGAAACAATATCAAGATAAACTTTTTTCTCTATTCCGCTTAATCTGTGAGCGTCCTTATCACCCAAAACCAAATAATAAGGATGGCGTATAGGATGAATATCTCTCATAAATCCTATAACATCTTCTTCTTTTGACCTATCTACATTATCACCCAAAAAAACAACAAATTCGGGATTCTTTTTTTTCAAAGACAATGACAGAAAATATAAATATTTATCTAAAACAGAGTTCTCTAAAGTATAATGAACATCGCCGACCTGTGCGAATTCTAAAACCTCAGCATTTACAGAACTTTGCATTCCCAT
The DNA here is from genome assembly GCA_021201175.1 of Candidatus Gastranaerophilales bacterium. Lineage (GTDB taxonomy): Bacteria > Cyanobacteriota > Vampirovibrionia > Gastranaerophilales > Gastranaerophilaceae > Avigastranaerophilus. The sequence goes on from JAJQFK010000171.1 coordinate 2,254, forward strand.
TAATGCAATACAAAAGGCTATTAAACTAAGTTTTATTCTATGCATTACCGCATCTTTTCTGTATCATTTTTTGCACTAACAAAGCTTGTTTTAAATCTTTTTTTGTTATAACTTTCATTGAAAGAAATATCTGTCCCATAGGAATCTTTTGAAACCTTTGAATGTCCAACACCATTGATAAATGAAACAAATTTATTTTTCCCGCTTCAATTAGGATTTCACCTAATCTCCGGCAGGAAACATCGTTCCAATCATCAATGTTATATAAATCTTTCATTCTTAAATTATATTAAAAAAATTTTTTTTATCAAATAACAATAATTTCTTCGTTAAATTATTAACGAAGAAATTTAAAAACTTTTGATTTGAGTATTAATAAACATAATCTAATAAAGTTGCTCGTTCATTTCCTTGCTCAAAACTTGTCCGGTTAGGACATCCAAGATTATAACCTTCAAGATTAGAACTTACCGGAGCTACACTATCAACAGAAGATACGTCCATATTATCCGTACCGCCGGAATATAAATTCAAAATTGCCGGATTATCCAAATAGGATGAATTTTCATTATTAACTTCAAATTCATCAGTGTCGAATCCAAAAATATTTGTTGATGATTCTTGACCATTAATTCCATATTCCGAGTAACCTTGTCCGGAAACAGGCATGGTATTTCTTGAAGAAACAAAAGTATCACTTTGATTTATTGAAGTATCATACTTATCAAGGCTATGATAATCGAAAGGCTTTGAAACGGATGCATTAGAAACACCAGATAACGACTGATTCTGAACATTATTTACACTGGTACCGGAACCAGAATTTCCTGAATATATATTAGTGCCAAATTGCATTAAACCATCTACAGGTGCCATATTTGTTTCTCCTATTAATTATATAAAGTAATAAAAAGAATAAAAATTGCGTTGATTAGAAAAAAAATTTACAATTGTAACATAAATTTTAAAGAAGCATACAAAATTTTTGCTTGAAATTAAAAATTTATATGTTTTAATTAACTTGTATGCCTCGGCAGTTCAGCCGGATAGAGCAACTGCCTTCTAAGCAGCGAGGCATTGGGCGATAAAATAAAAAGTTGACAACTAAATATAAAACAAGATATGCGTCTGTAGCTCAGCTGGATAGAGCAACTGCCTTCTAAGCAG
>JAJQFK010000172.1 GCA_021201175.1 Candidatus Gastranaerophilales bacterium
ATTGAAAAAGATTTCAGAGGAACACTTAAAACAGTTCCTTTTTTTTTGCGCAAAATTTTACGTTAAACATATATTGTTGTTATTATGATATAATAATTTCATAATGTGAAATAGGAGAAGCAATGAAAAAAGGTTTTACTCTCGCAGAAACACTTATTACACTGGCTATTTTAGGTGTTGTAGCAGCGGTAACAATGCCGCTTTTAATAAAATCGCGCCCCGATAAAGACGCTATTATGTATAAAAAAGCAGTGCTTACAACCGAACAGGTAATATTAACACTGGCAGAATCCGATGATACTGATATAGCGGATACGGAAAAATATGACTCTGATTATGATGAAGAAACGCAAAGTGCTTCCAGGTTTTGTCAGTACTTTAAGAGCAAAGTTGATGTAAATAATCATCAGTACAGTGGTTGTCCAAATGGATCATACGGTAATCCGGCTTTCCAAACTGTTGATGGTTTGCAATACTATGGTTTTACTTCCGATGGTACTTATATTTATTTTTATGTTGATAGAAATATTACCGATAAAGAAGATAAAACTCTTTCCAGAAATAAAGGGTTATCAATTGCTATAAATATAAGTACGGGTAAAGTTATAGCTGGGCTAAAATCTAATAATAAATTATCATCATCAGGTAGTTATAAAACATATGAAGAAAAATTATTAAAAGCGAGTGATGGTTTAAACAGAGGTTAAGAATAATTGGAAAGTGAGTTTGTTTATGAAAAAATATAAAGCGTTTACTTTGGCGGAAGCACTGGTAACAATGGCAATAATAGGAGTTATTGCGGCAATCTCGCTTCCTCTGTTATCGAAATCGCGTCCTGATAAAGATGCCATTATGTATAAAAAAGCAGTATCTACACTAAAATATGCAATGACAGAAATTCAAACACTTGAAAATAACAACGGTTCTGACTATTTTAATTATTTAAAGACAAACGGTACCCCGAATTATTGCGAGAAATTAGCTGCCGTAATTAAAACCTCAGGGGGAAGTGACTGTTCCAGCGCCGGTACTGCTGATAATCCTAATTTCCAAGCTGCTGATGGAATAAAGTACTATTTTACTGGTGATAATATTACAAAAACTTCTGGTAGTATTCATGTTTATTTTGAAAGACCCATGACAGAAAAAGAAGAAAAACAAGTATCGACATTGAGAAGTGATAGATATAACGAAATAACCAGAATAGGCGTAACACTAGATACCGATAAAGGAACTATAGAAACCGATGGCTCTTTTGGTTCTTTAATCCAAAGTGATAACTTAACAAGATAAGGAGAATAATATAAATGAATAAAGGATTTACTCTTTCAGAAGCGCTGATAACCCTTGTTGTTCTCGGAGTTATTAGCGCTATTACAATTCCGTTATTAAGCAAACAACGTCCTGATAAAGACGAAATTATGTATAAAAAAGCACTTTATACCGTAAATATGGCAATGCCTATAATAATGGAAAAATGGGATTCCGAGACGTATAAAAATAAAAGCAAAAAATTCTGCCTTATATTTTTCGATTATGTAAATACAGCAGAAAAATCTGCAAACTGTAATGCGACATCTTCTTATGACAGTCCAAATTTTACAACAACAGACGGAATCCGCTTTTGGGGACTTGAGAAAATTAGTGATAGTTTTTTTGACAAAGACGCAAGTAGTTCCCCGAAGGTAATTATGTTTGATAGAATATTAACAGATGGTAAAGAATATGATAGCAACGGACAACTTACTTCCACAATGGCTAGTAACCGCGAACGAACTGACACAAAAGCAGGGCTTGGAATAGGTATAACAAAATACGGCAAACTAACAACCCCTCCAGGTGATTATTATTCATTTGAAAGAAGTTTATTTACTCAGGCAACGAATGCTGCTGATTAGATTTGCTTTGTTATCTTAAAATTCTTTTGTGCTCACAGAGTAGCGCTACGGAGCTTCTTGGTTGCTCGCAATAGCTTCGCAGACAGGGTCACACACATCACCTTCGGTTCTGTGGTTCCCTTTGTCAAACGGTGTTACGGGCGGGGCTTCTTCATCCCCGCCCTCCAGCCACTGCTCGCAATCCGCTTTGCTTCTGCCGGTTTAGCTGTGTCAATTGCGAGCCGATTTATCGGCGCGGCAATCTCTGCCATCTTTGGACTAGTTTTGCTTCGTCGTTACACTCTCTTGAATTTTCCTCGGACAATCTACATTCTGTGAATGATTTATATTAAAACTATAATGTAGTATAATAATCGGACAGAGATTTTATATCTTTTATATTGTGCAAACAGAGGTAAAAATGCAATTACTGGAAGTCAAAAATGATACTGCAAAAATAATTTATAATCCGGAAGAAAATCATCTTCTTCCGGCAGACTTTCTCTTAATTGAAGATATTAATCAAAAACTTATTACCCAGATTGTTAATATAGAAGCCGCCGATGATACATATAATAATCTTGCAACACTTCGATTATCACTCTCTATAGATAGAGAAGATAATCTTTCTTGCTATAACGGCTACATTCCTTCAAGAAATTCTAAAATCCTATATATCAATTCAGAAGAAATATTAGAATTAATTAAGGGAAATACTTCAAATATTTATTTCGGTAATTTATCTAATCATCCGGAATGCTTTGTTAATTCTCCGGTTTCATTTGTTGATGATAAAGTTTACATTCAATCAGACAGAGAAGATAAAACAAAAATCATTGTTCAAAATCTTATTACCGAATTATGCGGTAAAAATAAAAAAGTTATACTTCTTGATTTTAACGGACTTTATAATAATTTTACAGATGTTATCCGCTATAAAATATCTGATAATATGAGGCTTCCGCTAAATGAAGAAGCATTTAATACCATATTGGAATATGATACAAATGATTGTCCAATTCAGGATAAGGCGTTTATTCAAAGTATTTTTTTGGAAATAAGAGAATATTTAAGCACGCTTGATGAGCATTTCGTTCCGTTTACTGCCTTTAAAACAGTTGTGGACAATGAGTTCCTTTCTAATCCTATTCCGGGACTAATGCTTTTAAGAAATAAACTCTGGCTTTATGCACAAAATAAGATTTTTGCGGAAGATAAAATTCAATTTGATGTCCTTGATGAAACACTTGAAGAAAAAGATATTGTTATTATTGAAGCCTCAAATGTTGAAGAAAAATGGTATAAATTTATTATTCAGACCATTTTATCACTTGTAAAAAACAATTGCTATTTTATTTTATCTTTGAATGATGTTTTTCTTGATAAAAAATCTATAGTTAATCTCTATAATAAACAAAATATAATTCCTGTTGTATCAACAGGTTACGATTACGAGCAAAGACAAATATTACAGTCTGTTTGTAAAAATCAAATACTGTGTAAATCTTCAAAAACAATATCTGATGAAGAACCG